>JBCCFB010000037.1:0-31952 GCA_039029995.1 Planctomycetota bacterium | reverse complement strand
TTCCTCGATAGTGCCTTCAAATTCGTCATCAGGATAGGCAGTAACGGTAAAAGTCACCGGCTGATTTGTTTCATCCGCCTGACGGATCAATCCGATCTCTGACTCGTCAACGTCAGCGAAGACATGCATCTTTTCCCGCATGCCGACACCGACAACAAACAGTTCGGGAGTCTGGAATTGAGCGGCCAGTGTCTGTCCCGGTTCGACTTTGCGATCAATGATCATCCCGTCTTCCGGTGAAGTGATCGTGCAGTAGGCGAGATTCTGTTCGGAATTCGACAGCGTGGCTTCGGCAACCAGAACCGATGCGTTAGCGATCGTGAGTTGGGCTTCAAGCGATTGCCGGTTGAACTTCACCTGATCCAGTTCAGATTGCGCGATAAAGTCCACGTTCCGTTCCCGCAGAGCCTGCGCGCGACCTTCATCGTTTCTCGCCTGTTGCAGAAGTGCTTCAACACGTTCGACTTCAGCTTTTCGTGTGGCCAGAGAAGCTAGATCACGGTCGACATTTGCCTGGAACAGTCGCGGATCGATTTCCGCGAGGACTTCGTCTTTTTTGACTTCCTGGTTGAATTCGACGTAGAGGTTTTCAATCGGGCCCGAAACAAAAGAACCGACTTGCACCGACTTTACGGGCTTGACCTCGCCAGTCGCATCTACGGTCTGCGTCACCGTGCCTCGTTCTGCAGACGCGGTCCTCCAGCGAGGTTTATTCCGTTCGGCGATACTGGCTGAGATTGATGGATAGGCCAGCGCTGCTATGCCTCCCAGTACCACGACCGCAATAGTTGTCTTGATTGGAAACTTCACGATTCCGCCCCGAAGAAGAGAGATTGCCTTGATTCAATCGTACTCGAAATCGAGCAGTTTTCGACGGCAATAACAGCCATACCCCGCCAGGTGACGGATCGTTTCAGCCCTCAATACACGGGCGATCGCAATCTTTCCTTGCATTCAGTACCGATTGTAAGGCTGTGCCGTGGGCCTATCCTCCGTCGATAATTCCCTGGAGCTGCGACTTGAGGCTCTCGGCAATCCCGGGATGGTCGTCAATTACATTTTTCTGTTCGGCGGGATCAGTATTGAGATCGAACAGTTGAAAATTCGGGACCGCGGTATTTGCCAGTTGCTGTTCGACGACGACATTTCGCGCTGTGCCACGATCATATCGATGGAGCTTCCAATCGCCCGATTCGGAGATCGACCGCAATGCAAGCGTACCGTTGTTTCCGTTATTCTGCTGTACCAGGTGATCCCTTCCCGTCGCTCCTTGAGTTCCAAGAATAGCCGCAGACAGATCCTGGCTGTCGATGCAAGTGCCGCCGGGAACCTCGATGCCTGCGAGAGTCGCGAAACTTGCCGCGAAGTCGATCGTACACACGAGGTCATCGCTCACTCCCGGCGTGATTCTGCCCTTCCAGCGGGTGATAAACGGCGTCCGCGTCCCACCTTCGTAGACACTGTACTTTCCTCCCGTAAACGGTCCGGCAGCGCGATGGTCACCAAGCTGCTCAAGCGCGCCATCCTTGTAGCCGTCATCCATCACCGGTCCGTTGTCAGAACAAAAGACGACCAGTGTGTTGTCTGCGAGGTCAAATCTATCGAGCGCCTTCATCAACTCACCGACGCACCAGTCCAGCTGGACAATGGCATCGCCGCGAAAGCCGAGTGACGTCTGCCCCTGAAATCGTTCGTGAGGCATGCGCGGCACATGGATATCATGTGAAGAAAAGAAAAGAAAGAATGGTCGGTCCCGGTTCTCTTCAATGAACTGGACCGATTGCTCGACCCATTTGTCAGCCAGATCCTCGTCACGAAAACGGGCCGCATGCCCGCCGGTGTAGAAACCAATTCGACTGATTCCGTTGTGAATGGTGGAGTTGTGGCCGTGCGACCAGTCCATCTTCAATTCGTCACGATGTGTCTGCCCGGTCGGGTGATCATCGGATGGTTTCCGATTGCCGACCCAGAGCGGATCCTCCGGATCAAGGTTCAGGACGTGATGGTCCTGAACGTAGACCTGAGGAACACGGTCATTGGTTGTCGGAAGTAGAAAACAAGTATCAAATCCGATTTCCAGTGGTCCCGGATTCAGCGCGCCGTTCCAGTCAGGACCGCCCTCCCCTCCCAGGCCAAGGTGCCACTTGCCAATGACGGCCGTTGAATAGCCGCCGCTTTGAAGAATCGAAGCAACCGTTTCTGTTCCCGGTTTGATGATTGCAGGCGCATTGGGCGGCGCAATCCCTGTTCCACGTTTCCGGAAGGCATACTCGCCGGTCAGCATCGAGTAGCGCGTCGGCGTGCATGTCGATGCAGAGCAGTAACCACTCGTGAAACGAATGCCCTCGGCAGCGAGTTGATCAATGTTGGGAGTTTGCAGCGACGTTGCCCCGTAGCAGGAGAGGTCCCCGTACCCGAGGTCGTCTGCCATGATCACGATAATGTTGGGACTCTGCCGGTCAGCAGAATCTGTTTCCTGGCCGGAGCAAACGGTCGAATACGGCAGGAACACGGCGACGACTATAAGCGGAATGGCGTAGCGACTCATAGATCAATGGCTCAAAGAGGAAGCGTAGTTTCACATATGATAAACAAGAAAAAGGCGATAGGAAAAACCGGGGTGAATTCCCGACTCCTATCGCCTTTACTCAGTCGTTGGCGTCAGCCGTCGCGTCGTTCGGCGCGGACTGATTATCGTGTTTCTTGTATCACTCCTGTTCTTCACCGGCGAACAGCCGTTCACGCAGGTACGAGTACGCAAGCGCGGTCATGTAGGCTCTCTGCTTATTATTCGCAGCCCCGCCATGTCCACCCTCGATGTTTTCGTAATAGGAGACGTCGTGTCCCTGGGCTTCCATCATGGCCATCATCTTTCGCGCGTGGCCCGGGTGAACCCTGTCATCGCGAGTCGAAGTCGTGAACAGGACAGCAGGATATTCCACCTCCTCTTTGATGTTCTGATACGGCGAGTATTTCTGAATGAAGTCCCATTCACTTTCGAAATCGGGATTCCCGTACTCTGCCATCCAACTCGCACCTGCGAGCAGAAGGTGATACCGTCGCATGTCCAGAAGCGGCACCTGACAGACAGCTGCCTCGAACAGGTCCGGATAAATGGCGACCATATTTCCGACCAGAAGTCCTCCGTTTGAGCCGCCTTGAATTCCAAGACGACGACTGCTGGTTACGCCACGGCTGATCAGGTCTTCGCCAACAGCTGCAAAATCTTCATAGGCACGAAGTCTGTTTTCCTTGAGTGCCGCCTGATGCCAGCGCGGGCCGTACTCACCGCCACCGCGGATATTTGCAACAACGTAGACACCACCCTGGCTGGTCCACGCGCGACCGACCGTTGCACTGTATCGCGGCGTCAGTGAGATTTCGAAGCCACCATATCCATAGAGGAGAGTCGGGTTTGATCCGTCGAGCTCAATGTCTGATCTTGCAACCATGAAATAGGGAATGCGCGTTCCGTCCTTGCTCGTTGCAAAATGTTGTGAGACCTGAAGGCCTTCCGCGTCATACATCGGCGTCAACTGTTTCAGTTGTTCCGGCTCGCTTCCGATTTCGCCGTAAAACAGGGTGGTCGGATTCAAGTAGTCGCTGGAGGTCATCCAGTACTCGTTCGAGTAGTCTGAATCGACGGGGCTGACACTAACGGTTCCAATTTCCGGAGCGCCTAGAAGCGGCTCTTTTTTCCAGCTTTCGCCTTCAGGGGTCAGAACGTAAATCCGGTTCTTGACGTCTTCCAGCACGTTCAGCACCAGGTGGTCTTTCATGGGTGAGAAACCGGCAAGTGATGTCGTTTCTGTGGGCTCGAAAGCAATGTCGAAACTGCGTTCGCCGGCGAGGAATGCGTCAAAATCACTCACCAGAAGCGAGCCGGCTTTGTACGTTGTGTCTTCGATTTCCCAATCTTTCCGCAATTCCAAAATCAGGTACTTCTGAAAAACGCTTTTGTTGGCGCTGTTTGGAGCATCGATCTTCGTCAGCCCGCCATCATCGGCGCGGACATAAAGTTCATCGTTGTAAAAGGCGAGGGTACGGCTGACAAAATTCCGCTCGTAACCTGGCGAATCATCATGCATTGCGGCGATGTACATGTCATCTTCCTCGCCCTCATACACGACTTCTGCTTCATCGAGCGTCTGGCCGCGGCGCAACAGTTTGGCGATTCTCGGGTAGCCGGATGACGTCATCGATTCATCACCGAAATCGGTGTAGACGAAAACGCTGTCACGATCGATCCATGACATTCCGCCTTTGGCTTCGGGGCGTTCAAATCCACCTTCTACAAAAGTTCCGGTTTCGAGATTGAACTCACGGGTGACGTTGGCGTCAGCGCCGCCTCTGGACAGATTGACGAGAGCCAGATCGTAGTCGGGCCGGAGAATCGAAGCTCCATCCCAGACCCAGTTTTCATCTTCCGCCTCTGCAACTGCGTCGAGGTCGAGCATCACTTCCCATTCCGGATCATCTTTGCGGTATTCCTCCAGAGTTGTTCGTCGCCAGATGCCACGAACATGGTCCTTGTCGCGCCAGAAGTTGTAGTAGTAATCTCCGGATCGCGATACGAACGGAATGCGTTCATCGGAATCAAGAATAGTCAGCAGGTCGGCTTCGAGTTCTGTGAACTGTTCCGACGACTCGAAGTGTTCCTGAGTCATTTTGTTTCGAGCGCGGACCCACTCGAGTTGTTCTTCACCTTCGACATCTTCCAGCCAGAGGTAGGGATCCTCTTGTTCGGTGACATCGGATACCTGACGGGGAGCATCCTGTGCCGGGGGTTGAGCCTGCGAGCAAAGCGGTATGAGAAAAGCAATGAGAAACAAAGGGAAAAGGCCGGCGCGAGTCATCTGTATCCTCTCCTGGTTTATTCAGGTCAAAGTCACGTTGAGCGTAGGTCGCTACATCGTAAAAGATCGGATTGACGGAGGACAGCGATAGGCCGGCGGGATCTGAAACAAGTGTGAAATATCACGGCTCGAACTGGTATTCACGACGCAAAAGCGAACTCAAGACAACTGGTATGAGCTCCTCCAACCCGTGGAACTGAGTCAGGATCGCGTGGCGGGTTGCGGCACCGCGCGCCATTTTCCAGAGATGGATGCCAAAGAGATCGCCTTTGACTTCTGACGATTCCGGCACGTCGCAATAAGCCGGTAGGTCACAGTTCGTTCTGCGCCAGCCAGATCGGGGGGACGATTTCCGCGGGCTTCAACGAGCTGTTACCGGACGTGCCGGATGTATCGGTTGCTCGGGTCCGGCAAGCAGGACAGCTATTGCAATTTCGGGTTTACCCTCTTCAGAAGCGCAAGAAGACCTACGTTTCTCTGATCCGGAAACCACCCTGCCGGGCAGTACGGGGTTTCCAGCAAACGACCTGCACGAATCACATTCTTCCAAGAGCGAAGTGAAAAAATGAATTCAGACAAAGTCCAATACAACCCGCAGCTGGACGATGCAGCTCACGCTATCTGTGAAGACGACCGCGAACTAACCGCCGTCGCAGTTGAGGAAGCTCTCGCCGATTCATGCGATGGCGCGACTGTCTGGCTGATGAAAGCATGGGCTAGCCAGACCATGGAAGAGACAGAGAAGGCGCTTGGGCGCGTCCTTGAACTGGATCCGGAGAACGAACTCGCACTTTCCGGTATGAACTGGGTGCAAGGCATTTCCGAGCTCGCTGAGGCTCATCTGGAATCAAAGCAGCAGGCCGAAGAGGCCGAAGCAAAGCGCAAGGCCGAAGAGGAAGCGGAAGAAAAACGTAAAGCTGAAAAGGAAGCTGAGGCTAAACGTAAGGAAGAAGAGGCCGAAGCCAAACGCAAGGCTGAAGAAGAAACTGAAGAGGAAGCAGAAGCACAAGCCGAACGCGAAGCTGAACAAGAAGCTGAAGCAAATTCGGAAGATGAGGACGACAAACGGCTCGAAGAGCTGGAAAAGCAGATGGACGCTTTGCCACCGGTTGTTGCTGGAAACATGGGCGTTGTGACTCAGAGTACAGTCGCTGAAGAAGAGCAACTTGCGGACGAGGAAGAGATTCTTGCCGAAGTTGAAACTCTCGCTGCTGAAGTGAAAGAGGAACTCGCAAATTCTGAGACCGACCAAACACTTGAAACTAAAGAAGCAAAGCCCGTCGACTCGGATTCGGAAGGCGAGCCAGCGAGTTCCCGCAAGCAGGTTGTTCTGGCTGTTGACGACAGTCCGACGATCCGGAAGCTCGTTTCGCTGACCCTTGTCGGCGCCGGTTACGAGGTCCTGTCGGCATCTGACGGCGTCGAGGCACTGAACGTGCTCAATGACCGTGTTCCGGACATCGTGCTGTCGGATATCAACATGCCGAAGCTGAACGGTTACAAGCTGTGCAAGTTCATCAAGAAGCATGAACTCTGGAAGTCGATTCCAGTTGTGATGCTATCCGGTAAGGACGGCATGTTTGACAAGATGCGAGGCAAGTTGAACGGATGCGATGACTTTATTTCGAAGCCTTTTGAGTCAGCAGATCTGATTGCCAAGGTGCGTGAGCATCTCGCTGAAGTGGCCGCAAACTGATTTCACCTCTCCCCGGTGCGTTTTGAGACGGCGTTCCGGGCAGACTTTCCCCTCCTGATAGAGATACATTCCGGACGTTGAAATGAGCAATAACACAGAACCGATGCTGAGCGACGCGATTGAAGGATTTGTCTTTCAGACAACTGAAACGTGTCCGGAAGCAGAGCTCGATCGCACAACTTTCGAAGTTGCGTGCGTGGATCTGATCTCCCGACTGGAGAACTGTCTCGCACGGGCAACTGAAATGGAGAAAGATGACTTCGTCGACAAGTCCGGGAAAATCGGCCGCCAGATGGCGGGACCGTTGAAAACCTTCACTCGCCAGTTTCTAACCGGCAAGGCAGCCGAGCAGGCCAATGCTGAAATCAGCCGGGCTGTTTCCATCAGCCATACCTACGAAGAGGTTCTGAAGACTCGACCGCTGACCAACGCCATTATCCGCACGTTCTTCAACGTGGATGAAGTTGAACAGGTTCGTGAATCGCATGAACGCCTTGGCGAATCGTTGGTCCGGGCATGTGCTGCAACCTTCTATCACGCCATCAAGATGGTGGGTCTGGATTCAGAGCTTGGTCGCGAAATTGATCAAAGCTCCGTCATTTTCGTCAATCAGTTGAAGGATTCATGGAAGTAGACCATGTCAGACCCGATGTCAGAATCCGAAGACGGGATCGATGATGATCTGAAGCAGGCGCTGATGGCAGCTTTTGGCGACGACGCGCTGGACATGCTTGAAGATGATGATGGTCTGGAAGACGAATCACCCGTTGATGAGTCGTTGTTTTCCGGGTCAATAGAACCTGAAGGCAGTGAGTCAGGTGGCGAGTCAATACTTCAGCACGGAAGTGAACTCGATGGAGTTCTCAAGCGACTTGAAGAAGCAAGTGAGAATAACTCCTCACCACTGGTCCGCTACATGAGCGAGCTCAATCGAGCCATTTACGGCGGACTGGCCGATGCGGGAAAATTGATCAGTTCCGACGGCCAGCCCGTTCAGAGATTCGTGATGTTTCTCATTGATGAGCAGCAATATGCGCTACCGCTGGAGGATGTTCGTGAGATCCGCAGCTACCCGTCTGAAATCACCGCACTCCCGTTCGCTCCACCATGGTTGCGCGGAATCTTCAATCTTCGTGGCGAGATTCTGTCCGTCACCGACTTCCGTACCCTCATCGGATGCGAAACAGAACGTCCGCGAGACGGAGAAAGAATCATCATCATCCGCAGCCGGAAGCACTCAGCCGACACGGGTCTGGCAGTAGACAAAGTCGCCGGAATCCGCGCGGTCTCATTACAACAAGAAGAACTGCAGGCATTGAGTTCCAGTTGCCCCCTTATTACTGCAGCTTCAGAAATTGAATCGATCCCAACCGCTTTCGTCTCAACAGATGGTCTTTTTGAGCAGACAGGTTTGACCCTGAGTTGTGAATAGACCGCAACCCGCACCCGACAATCCAACCGGAAACAATATCAAGGTAATATGATGATCAGTCATTCAACTCAGCCGACGCAGCTACAGAGTGGACTCAGCATCGGCCGGAAACTGCTTATCACGCTGGTCGCGGGCGGCGCGATTCCGGCAACGGTACTTCTAGGCGCGCTGATTGCCGGTACGTTCCTCGTCCCTGCTGCCATTGTTGCGATCGTCCTGATGGCCTCAGCTGCCGGACTGAACTGGTTTCTGATGAACGGCGTCGCGCGTCAGGCAAACGTCCTCAATGAAACACTTTTCGAAATCAATCGAGGAAACCCCGACAGTCGCGCAACAGCGCTGACACGTGACGAACTGGGGCAGGCAGCGCTCGAATTGAACCGGATGTGCGATGATGCCTTGAATCTCTCCCTATCCAGTGATCAGAACAAGAAGATTCAAGGCTCTATTAAACAACTCATTTCCGAAGTCGAGCAGATTGCTGCCGGCGATCTGACCATCACGACACAGGTAAACCGTGATTTGACCGGTTCGATCGCTGCATCGGTCAATCGGATGACTTCCGAACTGCGTTCGATTGTGGAGCGCGTTCAGACCGCGGCAGAACAGGTGAACTACTCATCGACACACATCCGTGAAGCGTCAACACGGATGTCCCGGGAAAGTGATGACCAGGCGGAAAGAATTGTCGAAGCATCTACCGAACTGATGGAGATGACAGATTCCTTTCAGACAGTAGCCGACCTTACCAATGAAAGTATGCAAGTTGCAGTTGAAGCCCGGCAAACCGCAGCCAACGGTCTCAAGGCTGTATCAGATACCGTCGAAGGAATGCAGCGGATCCGTTCGCAGGTTCAAACGACATCCAAGAGGATTAAGCGACTGGGCGAATCATCGCAGGAAATCGGCGAGATCGTTCAACTGATTTCAGACATTACAGATCGTACTTCGATTCTCGCACTCAACGCTTCAATTCAAGCCGCCATGGCGGGTGACGCCGGACAGGGATTTGCAGTCGTTGCCGAGGAGATTGAACATCTCGCCGAAAGCAGCAAGGATGCCACCAAGCGGATCTCGAAACTGATCCGTGCGATTCAGAGTGAAACGGGAGAGGTGATTTCGGACATGGAGGAATCGACCAGAGAGGTTGTTTCCGGTTCGCAGCTGGCAAGCCAGGCGGGTGAGAAGCTCTTCGAAATCAACAGCGTTTCAAATCAACTGGTGGAACTGATCCAGACGTCTTCGACTCACGCACGCCAGCAGGCAGACACCGCAACGAAAGTTGCCGGCTCAATGTCCGAGATCTCTCAGGCAACCAAACATTCGGCCGAGCGAAGCCGTCAGTCAACTCTCGCCGTCGGCCAGCTCGCAGACATGGTTGCACGCCTTCGCGACTCCGTGACCCAGTTCAAAGTAAACGACAAGGCGACATCACATTCAGGAGGCGGTGATGGCCCGGTAATCCGCGACTTCACCGTCGAAAATGAGTCGGACGAAATTCACCTCGCTCTGCTGAACGAACTACGAGAAGCATCCGCTGAAATTGAACGGGCTTCCCGTACCGCCAAGGCAGACAGTGAGAAAACTGACCGTGAGGAGACCAGCTCCGTCAGCCACTAAGTCTGTCAGTCACTAAATCCACCAGCAACTAAATCCGCCAGCCACTAAGTCTGTCAGTGACAAGGGATTCGACCTCGAATCGTTCAGCTGCACCCTACCGACTTTGAACACGAAATCGTCAACATGAGTTCTACAAGCGACAAAACGCCCGGGTTGAATGAAGTGCGCGAGCAACTTCAGTCCGGAGTCAGTATGCCAGCCGAGTTGCTGGAGATATTCAGCGAAGAAGCTGGAGAACACCTCGATGTGATCTACGACGGTCTGCGGCGTCTGGAAGCGGACTACCATGACTTCGATGCCCTCGCGGATGTCAGACGTTCTTCTCACACGTTGAAGGGGGCTGCGGGTGCCGTGGGGCTGAATACCGCCTCGAGCCTTGCACACCGGATGGAAGACCTGCTCGACCAGCTTGCCGAAAACAAGCTGGGGGTCACCGATGAACAACTTGTCCTTCTTCTCGGTACCGTTGATCAGCTTCAAATGCTGACAAGCGGAGAATTTGACCCTGAGGAAGCAGCTGGCGATATCGTTTCAATCTACGAGATGTTTGCGGAAGAAACCGGCGTAACCGAGAAGCACGACGAAAACAGTGGAACCGGCGATGTCAGTTCGGAGAAATCGGTCGTTAGTCCATCAGGACCGGCGGTCGCAGAAATACGACAGCAACTGGAATCAGGATGCTCAATGCCCGCCGAACTGCTGGAGATTTTCAGTGAGGAAGCCGGCGAACACATCGATACGATCTATGACGGCCTGCGCCGACTGACGACAGAGCACGGGGATCAGGAAGCTCTTGCCGATGTTCGACGGTCAGCACATACCCTCAAAGGTGCCGCAGGCGCTGTCGGGCTCGGCGTCGCTTCGAAAATCGCCCATCGGATGGAAGATCTACTCGACCATCTTGCGCTGACAGGAGCCGGCGTAACTGAAGAGCAACTCGCACTTCTTCTAATGACGGTTGATCAACTGCAGGTCCTTACCGGCAGCGATTTTGATGCTGAGGAAGTTGCAGAACAGATCGTGGAGATCTATTCGGGCTACGCCGAGCTGACTCCAAATAGCCCCGATCAAGCGGATTCTGAAGTCAGACCGGACAAGCTGGAAGCGACTGAGGCTGTCTCGCAAATCAGTCCGGAACCGGTGTCAGGAAATTCGGGTGCATCAAGTGGCAATCGCACAGGTAAGTTTCTGCGCGTTCCACTGGACCGCCTCGACGATCTTGTCAGCCTGCTCGGTCAGATGATGGTCAACCGGTCCCAGTTCCAGCAGCGACTGGAGACGTTCGAATCAAGAATCGATGACATGCAAAGCGCATTGGAGCGTCTGCGCACACTAGCTGTGGAAGCAGGTAGCCACCTGCCGGATGCCGGGGGCATCGCATCAAGAGGTTCAGAAGCCGAAGACAATCAAACCCCCGGACCCGCAGACCTGCGTGCAGAATTCGACCCGTTGGAATTCGAACGCTACAACGAATCGTCGCTGCTGACCCAGAAACTCAACGAGGCCAATCACGACGCCGAAATGATGACCGGTGAGTTTCAACAGGTGCGAACGGCGTTCAAGACTTTGCTTCGTCGCCAGCAACAGTTGAATCGCGACGCCCAGAAGAGTCTTATGCGGATCCGCATGGTTCCACTGTCAGGCATCGTCAGCAAACTTGAGCGTAATGTCCGGACCGTATCCGCCAAACTCTCAAAGGATATCGATCTTGAGATCACAGGCGAACGTATCGAACTGGACAAAACGGTATTGGACGACATCACAGATCCCCTGTTGCACCTGATCCGAAACGCGATGGATCACGGAATCGAAGATTCCGGAACACGTGCCGCAGCAGGCAAATCACCGCGAGCAAAAATCCGGCTGCAGGCCGTCAATCAGGGCACGCAGGTTACCTTACGGATTTCTGATGACGGTGGTGGAATCAACACCGAAAAGGTGAGGCAGAAGGCGATCGCACAAGGGCTGATTTCCGGGCAGGACAACCCGTGCGACGAAGAGCTCCACTCAATGATCTTTGTTCCGGGGTTCAGCACGGCGACACAGTTGACCGACGTTTCCGGACGTGGAGTGGGTATGGATGTTGTTGGCGAAACGATTCGCCGGCTCAACGGAAGCGTTCGCGTAGACAGCAAACAGGGTGTGGGAACGACCTTCACCATCCAGTTGCCTACCTCTGTAGGTTTGACCCGCGCCGTCATCGTCGAATCCGGCGGACACACATTCGCGATACCGATGCAATCGGTTCAGCAAATCCAACAACTCGACCGTTGCAACATAGGCAGCGACGGTGAACGAAACACCGTGCAGTTGGCCGAACGTGAATTTGACCTGGTAAATCTGGCCAACCACCTCGGATTGGTCGGCAGGAGTGAGAAGGACTTCTCGACAACTTCGTCCGTTCTGATTATCAGTGATGGCCGTCGGGAAGTCGCCGTCGCCGTCGATCGGATCGCGGGCAGTCGTGATATCGTTGTCAAATCACTCGGTAGTCATCTGTTTTCAATTCGAGGTATCGATGGCACAACGATCGATGGAAACGGCGTTGTCGTTCCGATTCTCAATACGGCTGAACTGACCAGATCAGAAAACGACGGAGTTGCGATGCCGGACTATACGGCCTCGTCATTCCGCCCTGTCCGGCGAAATCGCGCGATGGTCATCGACGATTCGATCAGTGTCCGCAGGGTTACGGGGAACTTCCTTGAACAACACGGATGGGAAGTCGTAACGGCTAAAGATGGAGTGGACGCGCTTGAGAAGCTTGCGGGGCTCGACCTGCCTCCGGATGTTTTCCTTTGCGACATGGAAATGCCGCGAATGGACGGCCTGGAGCTGATCCGTCAGATCCGTGAACAGGACGAATTCGCGACCACGCCGGTTGTGATGGTAACCAGTCGAAGCAGCGAAAAGCACAGGCACAAAGCATTCGATGCAGGGGCGACCGACTATGTTGTCAAGCCATTCGACGGCGAAAGCCTGCTTGAGAGGATAGATAGTCTCGTGCTGTCGGCCCGCGAGACGGTAACGGTCTAGGCGATACCGCTGATTTATCGCCGGAATACCACTTCTGTTCACCAGCCACGCGCTATATCTACCCTCGCAATATTGCATCTACCCGCGCAATATTGCCGAATCGTGATATCGACCAGGGCACGATATCAATTAAGGCTCGATTTAAATCAAGGTGCGCGGAGTATGCTGACAGGCTGGTTTCCATAGTATCGAATGCCCGGCATCGTTCAGTACAAATACGGCTGGCGGGACTCGAACCCGCACGACCATAAGGTCATTGGATTTTAAATCCAAAGCGTCTGCCAATTCCGCCACAGCCGCCTGCATTTCTGAACTCGCAGATTTTAGCAGCGAAACAGTTTAGCATTCCGGCCAATGGATGACAGTCCGGTATACCCGGAGGTTCGCCGGGCCCGGAAACCTCAATTGAAGTCAGGCCGTGAGACCGGCTTTGAGCGTCAAGCCGGCAACGTGAATACTCTCGTTTGCGCTCGGAGGAATTTGAGTAGAATGTGCGGACTCCAGTTTTGCCTGCTCATGCTCTCTTTTGGTCAAAGCGGCCGTCACGGAATCGACCAGTGCCGAATCAAGGCTTTCTGCCGACACGTGGATCATTGATGCTCGACGTGATTTTCGTTGCAATGTTCATCATTGTTGTTGTGATGTTCGCCAGCGTTTATCTGGTCCGTGCAAAAAGAAACGTGAACCTGCATCGCTCCATCCAATTGACCCTGGCTGTGGTTCTGGCCGTTGCAATCGTCTTATTTGAAGTCGACGTCCGTTTTTTCACGAACTGGCGCGAGTTGGCTGCGCCTTCGCCATGGTATCAAAGCGGATGGGCGACAGCGTGCCTTTGGATTCATCTCGTCTTCGCAATACCAACTCCGTTTGTCTGGGGCTGGACAATCTTCGGAGCGCTCAAGAACTTCGCTACGGAAACCAACCCGGGATTCGGTGGTTACGCTGCTGAACACAAAAAACGCGGTTGGATTTCGGTCTGGCTGATGACGGCTACCGCCGTGACCGGTTGCACTTTCTACTGGATGGCTTTTATCGCCTGATTGCCTGAAAGAACACAGGCAGGCCGCTCTCTAAGCGCGATAACAATAAGCGCGATAACAATATTCGCGGCAACAAACCACTGGTGCGCTCAATCAATCACTGATTACTCATCTGGAGCGTCGTCAATGTCTCCGAGAAGGACAGTAAGAATCAACTGCTGCCCGTTCCGGTCAATCGTCATCGTCATCTCATCGCCGACATCTTTTGTTGCGATGTGATAGCGAAGGTCGTCAAATTCAAGAATAGGATCACCGTCAACAAGTTCGATCACATCATTGACCTGAATTCCTGCTTTGTCCGCTCCGGTACCTGGAATCACATCGCTCACGCGACAGCCTGCTGCATTTATCTGGCTACGGACACCAAGGAACGCACGCGCCGTGAAGTTAATGCTCATGTCAGGACGGCGGGCGCGGAGCCGTTTATAGTCGTCGGGAGAAAACTTGCAGGCGGCGATATTGAAAACGCGCAGATGACGTTGAGATTCAATTTTCAACATCACAACCTGATCAAGATCGAACTTGCCGATTTGAATGGCAGTTAGTCCCGGCATTTCGATGATTTTAATAAGGTCACTCCGCTTGATGTCGCAGCTCTGAACCCAGATCGAAGTGAGGTTTTCATTTGACGTAATCTGATCGGTCATGTCTGAATCGATAGTCACGTCTTCCAGGTAAAGGGAGTGGACGTTCGCGGGCCAGCCCGATCGTTCAAAAATCACGGCATCAAGTTCTGCCCCGACGAACTGCAAACGCCTTAACGATGGCAGCCCTGAAAGAACCCGCAGCATGTTGCGTTCAACGGATCGCTCTTTGATTTCGAGGGTTCGTAGCGTCGCAATGTTCTCGATCTGACGGAACGTTGTGATGTCGCCGTCGAAGTCGGGGCCCACGGAAACGGTAACTCCCGCTTCCTGAGCCGGCATCGGGTCACGAATGTTGAACACAGCAGCGCGATCAAACTGGTTGATGCCGTTGATTTCCAGTATTGCGGCATCGACGTTGAGTTCTTCTACCGGGAAATCCCCGAGGACGCGTTCACGATTTTCTTCGATGCTGGATGAGAGGATGGTTTCAATCTCCCGGCATTTCTGTGCGTAGGAGAGTCGGCTGACGGGAGCCGTATCCTGAGTCTGCCCGCCGTTGAGGTTCATATTGGACTGACCGTCTTCGATTAACTGGGCCAGTTCAAAGTCCAGACGCCCCTGCCCTGCCGTCGTATCATTCACGCGAGCACCTGCTGAGACAAGCTGAGCGATGGCGTCCTGTTTGCGCTGTTCGTTCCATTCATGTTTCATGCGCCGTAACTGACGTTGCAGCTCATCGCTCGAATGACCGAACAGCAGTTGCAGCAATCCGGCTGACTTCAGGAACGTAGCCTCGTCTCCTGTTGTCCCGATCATTTCAAGGCACTTTCGAATTCTCCAGGAGGACTCGGGGGTAGCCTGGAGAAAATGAAATGCCATCGGCCGCAACGATGGTTCACCGAGCTGGCTGAGAATCTGAGTTGCGCGCTCGCGTTCGGCAAATCGTGGACTATCCAGCTGGCGGAGCGTCGCCATGATTTCATCAAGGCTCAATTCCTGCGCCGCGGACTGCTCCTGAGCTTCATCCGAAAGAGCGTCGACGAACACCGGCATGAAAACAGTAGCCGGCACCAGTAGAGATGAGTTTATTCCGCCGTCGGGGATCGCCCAACCGTTTGACGGCAGCACGGCATGAAAAAGAACTACCACAAGGGCCGGAATCATCCGCAATACAGAACACTTACAGCGACCGCTTCGTAGGTGATGCGGAATCAGCCGGAGAATTAGTGTCGGCAACACCTGGTTCATGCGTCGGGCTTCTGTTGAATGATGCCGGAAGTGAATTGTGCCGGCGTGCTTGCGCTGTTTTGACCGTACACAGAGTCAAAATATGACGCGAAAAACCACCGTTTCGTTCCTCAAGCATCGTATCGGTGTCCCCGGGGTGTGTCGAGTGGAAAGTTAGGCAGTTTACGTGTGATGTTAACGGTTAGATTCCAGAAAAACTCCCGCTTTGGCTGGACTGCTACAACCCGCAAGGTCGACCTATGAGATATGCGCAGGAACTATGCCCGAGGTGCGGGCTCTGAGCGCCTGAAAAAGGAAACGGACGGTATCCGGAATGAAAATTCAAACGACAAGATTTGGCGCAATTCAAATTGAGCCGGATGACATTCTGTTTTTCCGGAGTGGACTGCTTGGTTTTGAAGATTGCCGCCACTGGGTCCTTTTAGCTGACGCCGACAACGAAGCAGTGGCCTGGCTGCAGAGCATGCAACATTCGGACATCGCACTGCCGGTCGTCTCTCCGCGAAGGTTCGTCCAGGGTTACCAGGTTCGCCTCGATCCAGCAGATGTCGAGGTATTGCAATTGACGGCTGCCGAACAGGCATACGTTCTGGGGGTTGTCAGCCGGGACGACCACACTCTGACGCTGAACCTTCGTGCACCTCTGGTCATCAACCTCGACCGACGAATCGGTTGTCAGGTGATTACAGTAGACAATCAGCCGATGAAGTACGAACTGGCAACGCTTCCCACACCGATGCGCAAGTCGGCTTAGCTTGAGAACCGACGAATAAGACAACGTTTAGGGCATGTGAATTTCACATGCCTTTTTTTTGTTGCTTCGTACCCCTTTCGCGGTCACCTCGGGCCTGCACCAGTGGAGGCAGTTTCTACTGATTGCGGAATCTGTAGGGCTCTGGAAGTGCCGGTGTCCTGTATGCGTTGAATTCTTTTTTCGGATCGCCTTGAGCACAAGCATGTCGCAATGCGGCGGATAACCTGCACGCGCGGAATGATTAAACCGCTGGCGTGATCCCTGAATTGTTTTCTTTTTGCAAGACGATACCTAAGCGGACGGTATCCGCTAGCAACTCTGCGCTTTTTGCGCGAGCTGAACAACGAGTGGATGCTCGCGGCAAAGGATTGCCACAAACAGGTTGCACGTGATGATTCATTCAGTGCGGGCCGGGCAGCGACTCAAGGGCGAGAGCCATCTGAGACGCAGGGGCTTTACGGCAAGAAGCCGGGCGAATCACGTGCTGGAAAGGCAGTCAGATAGAAAGTATTTGTGAAGGAGCCAGCCATGCTGGTGTTGTCGCGACATCGAGACGAAAGCATCATGATCGGTGATGATGTAATGATCACCATTGTGGACGTACGTGGAGATAAAGTTCGACTTGGAATCGATGCTCCACAGGAGATTCCTGTACACAGACAGGAAGTTTACGAAGCCATCAAGCGCGAGAATGAAAAGGCGAGTCGCCTCGGGCCTGCAGAGACCCGCGATATCGGCAACTAGTCTTTGCTGAATTTGCTGCTTCTGATCGAGTCTCATCTAAAGTCCAACGCGGAACCCCCCCTGCCCTTTGCGTCAAATCCCGGGCAGGACGCCGGTTAGCTGTGCGCGCGTTTGAATGGACCAGTACTACCCGTTCTCCACCATTCCAGATTGAACGGAAGCATGAAATGAAAAGCCCGACGCACAATGCGCCGGGCGATGTTTCGTTACGCGAGACCGGATGTTCGCACCGGGAATGCTGCATACTGGAATGTTGCACCTAGAATGTCGCGAACTGATCGGAGGCGCCACTGATTCTACCGGCGTCGGCGAAAGCGTTTTGAGGATCGTTGTAAGGGCGCTGCTTTACCGTGTTCGTGTACATATCAAGCGCAAACTCCACCTGGCGCACATCGTCTCTCAAGTACACCGACCATTGATCTCGTCCAACTTCTTGAAGTTCATAAGTCACCGGAAGATCGTTTTCGTAAAAACGATTAGACCATGAAACTTTGTCGTAGGTGTAAAACAGGCCGGCGTCACTCACAATCGTCACGACGTCGGCAGGTGTCGGAACGTGCTGACCGGCAATCGCATCGGTAACCGTCATGATTACCGACCTGCCTTCAACCGTATTCTGCGAAACCTCTTTCCGGTACAGGTCGATCTGAACTTCAGTTCCATCGGTGCGACGCAGATAGACGGACCATTCATCTCTTTGGATTTCTGTAAGCGTACCGTGAGGTCCGCCTTCAAGAGTGTTGAGCCAGAGGTTGGGACCGATTTTTTCATATTGTCCACGACTGTGTACGATCGTTGTCGCATTCAAACCTGTCACTTCGACTGACGGTGTCCCCTGAGCCCGTGTGTCAGGGACCGGAGAACCGGCGGGTGAAACCTGTGCGTGGCAAAGGGGCTGAAGGAATACGGTTAAAGCTGCGGCTGTCAGAATCGTTGATACTCTTTTCAACATCTTGATCTCCTGGGCGTCTAGGTTCGATTGGAAATGGCCGTCGCGAGAAAACTCGCAACCCGACTTTCAAATCAGGCCCGCAAAAGAGAGTGATGGCCCGCCAGTTTGGATGAGATAATTTTTGATGGGGACAATGTGGGGTAGCAATTCGTTCCATCACCGGGACATGAGATGGGCTGCCACTCAAAAAAAAGCGGCCAAAAAGAGGGCGGCGCAGTGGCGCCGCTTCATGGGCAACAAATGTTCAGCATGGTTAACAAACAGTTCAGCTGCGGAGTCCTAATTTCTCGCTGGACCGTTGTATTTGATGACCGGTCTGTTCGGGCATTTATCGTTGACGGATTGACGCGGATCGTCTGGAAAAGCTGCAACCGCCATGCAAAGCATGATCATCGCGATGAGTAGTTTGTCTTTGAGTTTTCTGCACATGATCTGACTCGGGTTGATTTCGGCGTGTTGAAACGTCTTTTACAACCCTTGCCCGAAATCGGGCCCGCCCGTCCGCCACCAAAAGCAGATATTTCAGAATCGCCTTGATACGGCGATTTCGAGCCAACAAGACAATGTGCGCTTGCAGCATTTCGATTTTTGCAGCCTATACCGAGCAGATCTCAATGATCTTCCGGGCGTCTGCGTGGTAGGTCGTGTAGAACGGCCCGAATTCCGCATACTTTGCGCTGGCCTCATCAAATCGCATGTCGTAGACGATTTGTTTCAAGTGAAGTGGATTGGTGGCCCAGAGGGTTACACCCCATTCCCAGTCATCGAGGCCGACTCCAACGGTGATCAACTGGGTTACTTTGCCGGCAAACTTGATACCACTGCGAGCGTGCTCTGACATCAGTTTGTGTCGTTCACTGGTCGAAAGCGTAAACCAGTTGGCGCCCGGGTATCTCCACTTGTTCATCGGGTAGAAGCACGAAACAGGCCAGTCCGGAAACACGGGCGTCAGTCGCTGGACGTTCATCTTCTCCAGGCGCGCCGCGTAGGCCGCCATTTTTTTCTCGAACGCTGACGAAGACGGATCCTCACCTGCTCTTTTCAGCCGTTCGGCATACTGATCCGGTGACTGGACATACTCAGAAATTTCCGAGAGTGAGACGTAGGACCAGGCTGGCTGGATAACGGCACCTGCTGCAGAACCCATCAGTCTCTGGTGGACCGATTCCACTTTGACGGGATCAGGGTCCATAACCATCAGCGAGAAATCTGCCTTGTGGCCTGCCACGACGCCTGACTGACAGCGCAGTGTTCCGGTTTCGCTGAGCACATCAACAAACGCGGCTTTTGCGCGATTGCGTTCAAGCTGCGAAAGCGCAGCCAGGCATCTGCGGTCAAATGTGTAAAAGAAGTGGGTGCAATGCCAACCCTCGGCCGGAGCTGCCGAGCCGGATTCGAGACCGAGATCTTCAATTGACTTCATGATTTGTCCATCAGTTGTCGCGTTCAAACATCGAACCCATCATACAAAAACTGCATCATGGCGAACCGGGGGCGCAGTAGCGCTTGAACGTGATTCCGGACCTGATCAAGCCGGGCTTATTTTGCTTGACTTGCTTTAAGAAGTTTGGTCACACTTTCGACAAGCCGGTCCATCGTGAAAGGCTTGTGAATGTAGTCGCTTACGCCAAGCAACTCGGCGTATTGCTGGTGCCGCTGTCCTTCATTCCCCGTAATCATGATTACGGGTACAGGAACTTCGGTCGTCTGTCGCATCCGTTCGAGAACGAGAAAGCCACTGCGTTTTGGCATCATCATATCGAGGATAACCAGGTCGGGGCTTTGAGTTTCGGCGTACGCGACGCCCTGATTGCCGTCCCTTGCAATCGAAACCTTCATGCCTTTGCCTTTGAGGGCATACTTGATGGATTCAATGATCTCAGGGTCGTCATCAACAATCAGAACATGCTTACCGGCGAGTATGCTGCCGGCGGTTTCAGGGGGGGAGGGATTCTGAGTTGACATAAAAAATCTGACCTGAATTTGGTGGGTAGTGGGGAGGCATCGCAACATCAGTGCGATCGCCCGCAGGCCGCCTTCCTCATGATAGGTAACTGGAATATCGGTCGCAATCTCATCAGGTTGCGATTCGTGCTGGATTATTCAGCGGGGATAATCTGGTCTGGTTTCTTTGCCTGACATCGCCGAATTCAACATTTCTCATTGAAACCGGTTCAGGCCTTACTTGAAGCCTTAATCCAGCTTGTACACCGCCGTCAGGCGGAAAACCCGCCCCAAAACTCTGCCTTGCCGGTACAACTGGACGTGCTGCCTCATTCCGTTTGACCGCCGTATTGCATAGCGGGCTGACACAGGCGGGCTGATTTAACGACCTCGGAGCCAAGTTCAACCCCGATAAAGTCGAAACTGATAATGAGGCAATGCGAAGGATCGCGCCGGCTAACCTGATCTGGACTTTTGGAAACCGGGAATATGTGGCGATCCTTCTTTCTTGCGCTTGGTATCTTTTCGATCATCCTGGGTGCGCAGTCGCTTGTCGTAGAGCACTTTATGACCGCGGATACGCGGAAGTTCCCACGCCTTATCTATCCGGAAAACGGACAGGGCGGCTATCTCCAGCAAAGCCCACTCCAACAAAGCTCAGGTTACAACCCGTATCAAAACAGCTTGTATCAACGGGAAAACAGTTACGGTTTGTACTCCAACTTCGATCCCGCTTTGCAGGACAACCGTTTCGGAAACCGGCCCTTGTTTCAACAAGCATCCTATGGAAACGCCGGATACGGACAAGCCGGATTCTTTCAGGGCCGTCCGACGTCGTTTCGCAACCGGATTATCTACACCAAAGACTGGATGCCATGGAGTCTGATTGCGGTTGGATCGGTAATCGTTCTTTACACTACTTCGCTCAGGCGAAAAAGCGACGTAGAGTAGTTCGTCGCTTCTGGCGAGCGGACATAGACCCGCCGAAAGCGGGGGTGTCCAGCTGGCAAGGATGTGAATTCGGGGCGTCTTCTTAAATCGTCCTGCAAGATGGCTATCAGGTGGTCGGACACCTTCTGAAAAGTTGCATTCATTGCCATCGCCGGGAACTGGTAAGTGCGGGGAATCGCAATCAAGTTCGAGTCTGATAAAAAACACCTCTGACGGTTGTGCCGGTTTCGTCATTTGTTGTTCTGACGGTGGTAACGAAAAGGCAGGCATATAAGGCCGGTTTTCTCTGCGGGCATTCCCCTCTTATTGTGCTGACTTTACAGGTACCTAACACGGACCTAGCATAAGACGACAGGACCTTGCTTTTCCGCAAAAGTGAGGGCGTGACCGGTGTTTGCTGGTTCCTACGCCTCTTTTCATTTATTCCCGCCTGCGGCAAATGTGAAGCGTGCCATGTCGCCCCGGGATTCCGGTTTCCCGGAGTATCGCCCGCCCGAAATCAGGGTGCGGTGGGTACCGCTTTTAACCGGTTGGACCGTTCGTGTCCGCACGATGTACCGGCTGATTCCTCGGAGTCGTTGCGCCGGCTCATCACTCCCAAGCCCCTAATACCGGAAATTTGGCTCGATGAATCTGCCAGAAAACATGACGCTTCAGGATACGCTTGCAAATCCTGCAGCGCGCGGCGATTCGGCGTCCAGCTGGTCGGAGACGTTTGCCTGGGTCGGACGGTTTACGATACTTCTGGCGATCGTTCTTTCGCCATGGTTTTTCGGAAGTGTAAAAACCTGGTCCCAGTTTCTAATTTCGATTGCTACCCTCACAGGGCTGGCATTCTGGTGGTTCGAAACTGCACTAAACAAGAAATCCAGCCAGGTGTTCCCGTATGTCGGATTCCTGCTGGGCGCCGGCATCTTAATCGGTCTGTTGCAGCTGTCACCGCTGCCGGACTTTATGCTTGGCAGGCAGATTGAACTGTACGAACAATTTGCTGCTGACCCCGGGACCGCTGCTGTCGCTGCAGACGCGCAGGCTCAGGGGCCTCCTGTTCGTGCCACTATGTTTCCAGAAGGCACATGGTATCACATTCAACTTCTGCTGATTGCGCTTGGAGGCCTGTTGCTTGGCTGCAGGCTGTTTCGCTCTACCGATCATCTGACGTTTTTGCTGGCTGCCTGCACCGTCAACGGCGCTGCGATCGCGTTTTTCGGACTCATTCAGAAGCTTACGTTTAACGGGAAACTGTTCTGGATTGTCGAGCTGCAGCTTGGCGGACAGCCGTTCGGTCCGTTTGTTAATCGCAACAACTGCGCCGGCTATTTGCTGATGTGCATTGCGGCGGCAATCGGTTTGATGGTTCTGCAGTCCGGGGGCCCGACGAGAATTAAAGGCCCGAAGTTGATCGTCAGTAAGGAGATCCCGTTCTGGCGACAGTTCTACCATCATCTGCTCGCCTTCATCGCTGAGTTGACGGCGACTAAGATCGCAACGATTATCGCCATCATTCTGATGTCCACGGGAGTTGTTTCTTCGCTTTCGCGTGGCGGAGTACTGGCATTGATTCTCGGATCTCTGTTCACCCTTTTGATATATGCGATTGCACGCAGGCCGAAGTACTCAGGGTTTCTGTTTCTCGGTCTCGTTGCACTTGTCATTCTGTTTTCGGGCTGGGTCGGGTTCGGCGAGCAGCTGATCGATCGTTTTCAAAAAGACACGATGAACGACTCGATCACCGAGTTTAGAAATCTACGACTTGAACAATGGCAGGAGACGTGGCCCGCGGTCCAGGAAATGGGCTGGCTTGGTTCCGGTCTCGGCAGCTACGAGTATGTGCACAGGATCTACCGACAGTCGGCTGAGCTGGGCATTTTCAAGTATGCGGAAAACCAGTACTTCCAGGCTCTCGTAGAGGGAGGCTGGGCGGCACTGACGGTCTACCTGCTCGCCTGGCTGATCTGTCTTAACTACTCGCTGTTACTACTGTTCCGTGGAACATCGGCGGGTACAGTCGGGACAGGAGTTCTGGCCGTATTCCTGCTTTCCTCGCAGGCAGTTGCATCGTTCTTTGACTTCGGCTTTTACATTCCTGCAAACATGTTGCTGATGGCAGTCATGACAGGCGCAATTGCCTATCAGGCGCACGCGCTGGGGGGGCGGCTGAAGAAGGGTTCGTGGCTCAAGTTCCAGCTGCCGAATTACTTTATTCAGGTTGTACTGCTGCTGGTTTTTGCCGGAGTGACATTTGCTGCGATTGACTTCTATCGGCGCTGGGACCTCGATCAGCAGATGGCCGTCAATCTTGAGAGAGCCGGCTATGACGCGCTGAGTCTTGAAGAAACAGAAGAGAAGATCACAAACATCACGGCTTTGACCAACAGGACCAACTCCATCAAAGGAGTCAACTATCTGGCAGAGCTGTGGCTGCACCGTTCACGGATTCAATACTGGCAGGAGCTTAAGGGAGTTCAGTCTCTGGACGCATTGTCGGAGGAGGACAGGCAGACGCGCCTTGAGCGGATGTGGTTGCTGACCCGTTCGTCCCGCGTGCACATGCAGGTGGACAACATCCGCAACCTTGAGTCCGAATTTGCGGCGCGTACTTTTGTCAAAGAAGAGTTCATCCAGGAGAACTATCCGAGATCCAGGCTCTACTACCAGCTCAGCCGGACGATGTGCCCGCTTCAGGCGATGGTTCACATGCGACTGGCTCGAATCAATTCGGTGATCGGTCAAGGCAGAAACGCCTATCTTGAAATGGAACGGGCAGTGGCTATCGCGCCTTGCAGCCTGGAAACAAACATTTCGGTTGGTTCCTACTTTATGCAGATCGGCCAACCGGAGCAGGCGGCGCCCTACTTCCGGAAAGTTCTCGAACTGGACGGTCGGACGTTCGATGAAGTGCTGGACACGGTCTCAGGTCGAACAGGACGCGGTGTGCCACCGATGGATGTTCAGCTGATTTACGACGAAGTGATTCCTGATGAGCCTGCGATGCTGCACAAATATGCGATGCGTTATCAGCGTGATGACGACCAGTGGATGCAGCAGTTTCTGGAACGTGCGGACAGACTGATCGGTTCAGCGTCCCAGTCCAATATGAAAGAACTTGTGCTCAGCGCAAACATCAAGCTTGAGCTTGGCGATTACGACGAAGGAATTGAGTTGCTCAGCATGGTTCTGATCGGTGATCCAGGCGATCACAAAACACGATTCCGGCTGGGCAAGCTGCTGCTTGAAAACGGTGATCTTCAAGGTGCACAGGAACATGCAGATTACTTGTACGATTTGAACCGACGTAACGAAGAATACGAAGAGTTTTACGAACAGGTAAACACTGCGGTTGAAGAGAAGAAAGAACGTGAACGGCTTGATGCAGATCCTAATTCAGGCTTGTTGCGTGGACGCGGGTGATATCACCGAACCACCGGGAATTTTCATCCGTAATCCCTGCGGTCGGTTACAATGTAAGGCCCGATAAGACGGGAACCGGAACAGATTTTACAACATGACGATAGCTCTTATTTCCTTTGTCGCAGCGTTGATAATGACGCTGCTGCTGATGCCCGGCTTTATGAAACTGGCGCCGAGGATCGGCCTCGTTGATGCGCCGGATGATAACCGGAAGCTGCACAAGAAGCCGATCCCGATGGTCGGCGGCATTTCGATCTTCTTTGCGATTGCCATTACTTCTGCTGCATGCCTGTATTTCGGCAGCGACCATCTGCGCTTCCGGACGTTTGACGTTCAGGAAATGCTGGGACTCCTTGCCGGCTCACTGATTCTGCTCCTCGTCGGAGTTGTAGACGATCGATTTGCAATCCGCGGGCGACAGAAATTAATTGGACAGATTATCGCAGTAACGGTGTTGATTGCCTCGGGCTTCAGCTTCGACCGGCTCGTATTTGCCGGTATGGAAATCGAGCTTGGAATCGCATCGTGGCTGGCAGTCTACGCGTGGATGCTGGTAGCGGTTAACTCGGTCAACCTGCTGGACGGAGCCGATGGTTTCGCCTCAACCGTTGGCGTCATCATGGCCGGTTCCCTTGGCGTGATGGCTCTTCTCGATGGAAAGATCGTGGACGCGGTCGTCATCCTTGCACTGGCCGGTGGCTTGATCGGCTTTTTGAGATTCAATTTTCCGCCTGCAAAAGCGTTCCTTGGTGACGCTGGCAGCATGCTCATCGGATTCCTGCTGGGGGCACTGGCGATCCGCTGCATGTTCAAGCAAGCCGCCTTGTACGCGTTTTTTGCACCGATCGCGTTGCTGGCGATTCCTCTAATTGACACTTCAGCGGCTATTATTCGTCGCCGGCTGACAGGGCGCAGTATCTACACCGTTGACCGCGGACACCTGCATCACCGGCTGGCGAAACACGGCTACAGTCCGCGACTTTCGCTGCTCTGGGTTGCCGCATTGTGCACGGTGACGGCTGCCGGCGGTGTCATGGCGATGTACTTCCGTCAGAGTGAGTATGCCGTCGTCTCGATCATCGTTGTGTTCATCGTGATGATTGCCGGGAAGATATTCGGCCTTTCGGAGTTTCAGCTCGTATCGACTCGAGTCGCTGGATTCGCCAAGTCTTTTGTAGGCGTCAAGGAAAAAGGCAAGCATGTTCAGCATCGTGTTCACGTACAGGGCGTGCACGACTGGGAAGCCCTCTGGGACGAAGTCTGCGACTTTGCCGACGAGCACGAACTGAATGAAGTCACGATTGACTTGAACCTGCCATGGATGCATGAGTCCTTTCATGCAACGCGACGAAAAGCGGGAACGAAGAAAGACCGCAATCACGAGTGGTATGCGGAAGTTCCTCTTCTCGTGGGCAACCGCATTTTCGGCCGGATCGAAGTACTCAATGCCAAGAACGGGAAATTTACCCATTATCAGGTGCTGAGTGATCTGCTGAAAATTCTTCCTGACCTTGAACAGCTTCTAATCGAGTCAGAAGCATCCTCGGTTGATATGGGCCGTGATGAGATTGCGGCGATGGAAGCAAAAGAGCGGGCTGTCGATCAGAACGACGAAGCCGAGGCAGATGGTGCAGTATCGACGGGCCAATCGGATGATTCGCATTCGGGTGATCAGTCAGCCAGCGACTCTATGGCAATCAACTAGCTCGAGCTTTCAGATTGCTTGCTCACTACTGCTATGCGCTTTCCTGCCACTGCAGGATTGGATTGGCTGGCAATTGCAGCGGTGATTTTGCGCTGAATGCTTTCTTGGGTCCGAATAAGGCGACTTCTACGTTGATGGAGCTTGCGCTACTGCTTTCCTTGGCGAGCCAAATGGCTTGAGCTGTTTTGCATGCGCCGTTTCATACGCCGCGTGTCAATGCAACGTGTCAACACGTTATCTGAAAGTGACCACATGGAAATGCGTCGACGCTATCGTCGTAACCACGCGATTATCTTCGGTTAAGTTTTGCCGAGTTTGAAGATTTGGTGGATAAGAAGGAATCCGGTATAATCCGCCTCATCTCCATGGCAACGCTGGTTGCCGGATTCATCAAGGAGGAATTGGAGGCGTTGATGAGTGCAGCTCCGTACTTTGTACGACCCTGCCCTACCTGCAGTCGCAAGTCAAGGATTCTGGTCGACTACCTGGGCTCGCAAGTCAGATGTCAGCACTGCGGACGGGAATTTGAGGCGGTGGATCCTGACAGCGAGTCTGCCGCCATTGACGATCCGGTTCAATACTGGATCAACTTCACCGATCATCAGCTGGCCGGAATTCAAGACGGCTTTTCGCGCGATCCGGGCAGGCTTCCTCGTTAGCTCTGTGCAGTTTTTCAGAGCGGCTTTCCAGTTTCCACGAGAACAAGGATTCGCTGTGGTATTCCTGAGAATATCTCGAAGCGTGGAATTTTCGACGAACCTTTCACGGCATTGACAATCCAGACTTCCGGGAGATACATTACCTGACCAGTCGTCGCCCAGTTGGCGATGGATCCGGGCGAATAGCTCAGTTGGCTAGAGCACCTCGTTTACACCGAGGGGGTCGGGGGTTCAAGTCCCTCTTCGCCCACTTTTACCCTTTTCTTCGGCTTTCTGCCGTACACAGCGTAGCGCAGAATAGCGCGTAGCAGCGCGTTTTTGTCCGCAGCGCAGCGCGTTTCCCGGAAATCAGCCCGAATCCACCCCGTATCGATTTGCATACGATTTGCATAAGTCTGATTCTTATGCAAATGAAACCCGGTCAGCGCATGAAAAAGGCCGGCGGTGTGTACGAATCCACCAGCCGGCCAAGCAAGCCCCCCCCAGGGCTAAAACGGTGCTGTTCTCGCCGCCGCTTGCCGGTCGCTGTCTGTCTCATGCTGGTAATGCTGCCGGCTGATCTCCACAGTGTGGCCGAGCCATGCTGTTACCTGGCGTTCATCAAATCCGGCGTTTAACAGGTCGTTCTCACAGCTTGAACGCAGGTTGTGGCTGGAAGAGGTTTCCGTGACAGCAGCTACAAAAAATCGTGCAAATACCAGCACAGCATAAGCGGCTATTCCGAGAGCTCTTGTGAATGGCTTTCTGTTCCTCATGAATTGCCAGCGTGTCGGCAACGGGCTCGACTATGCTTTACAGTCTGGATCTCCAGCCGATTCGGATTGCTTCTGACTTCACTGAACAATGCTGATTCGTTCAGCCTTTGCAAATGATGCCGCAAGTGTCCGGGGAAGGACGCGTGCGGCATTTTGTTATGTAGGGTATTCCCCGGAGGCGTCAGATTCTCTTTGCCCACGCAAGAATTGCGACGCATGATTTTGATAACCGGGCAGTTTTCCACTTCTTTCCTGCCCATTGAAGCGGTCGCAGGCAGCGCCACCTGCGACCGCTTTTCTTTTTTTTGAGTGGTACTCTGACTTGCCTCCGATCGTTCCGCGCGGGTTTACCCTGCATCCCGGGATTTGGTATCCGGCTTGTTCTGAAACCGGGCTATCAGTAGATGGCTTTATTTTGGAACTGTATGTATGAACACCAAATCCAGCGAGTTAACTTTAAGACGTAGCGACAGGAAAGGCGCCGTCCTTCCACTCTTCGCCTTTTTGTTGCCTGTACTTCTGGTCCTATGTAGCTTTGCCATCAACCTGGCCTACATGCAGCTGAGATCAACGGAAGTAAAGATCGCAGCTGACGCTTCAGCACACGCTGCCGGACGGGCAATGAGTATCCGTCAGTCCACAGATGCTGCATTCGACCTTGCTGAGTCTACGCTCGGCCATAACCTTGCCAATGCATCGGCCAGTTACACAATCGGAGAGCCCGGATCCGGATCTGATATCGAAATCGGTTTTGGCACGACGTCGCGGGCCAGCTCCAGCGTCGGCCGGCATGTGTTTTCCGAGGTACCCCGTGCCGCAGTTGATTCCGGAAGGGAACGGGCGTCGAGTATCTCAGTGCAGCTGGCAATGGATTTCGATCACATTTTTCCGTTCATGGATAGAAAGGACTTTGTCGTCAGCCGACGGTCGATTGCCACACAGGTTGACCGTGACATTGCTCTGGTTCTGGACCGATCCGGTTCCATGCTTTGGTACCAGGATGAAACCGCATTGAAGAACGCATTGCTCAAGCTATACCGGACCGTTGAGACTTCCGAAGGCTATTGGAAGTACCGGTACTGGAGATGGCATCGTGGCCGATGGAGATCAGTCGGATACCATCGGACTGCGAGAGATCCTGGCTGGAGGATTCTTAACCCGAATGACCGCCGCTGGGTTCGTGGTCGCCGCAAAAGGCTGATCTCGAGAACCGAGTACCAGAACGCAACCAAGTTTCTGTACTATCGTTCCTATAGCAACAACGTCATCTATCAGCTGGAACGGCTGTCAAACGACCAGCACACGCTCGGAAACTCATACTCCAGAAATGAGCGACTAAAGCTGGTCGATCAGATGGCATGCTACTGTCATGACTGGCAGTATGAAAAACATCGGGCTCCCGACTTCAGTCGCTGGTACTACCTTGATCTGGGAGTCCATGCTTTCCTGAACGTTCTCGAAGGGACCGACCAGCAGGAGAGAGTCTCCCTGACGACCTTTGCAAGCACACCACGGCTCGATCTCAGTCTGCAGGACCGGTACTACGATATCGAAGCACAGGTAAAGGATATCCGGCCATACGGTGGAACGGCCATCGGGTCGGGCATGAATACCGGTCTCCCATCGATAATCACCGGACGAAACTCGCGACCATTTGCAGCAAAAACGATTGTCGTCTTGACAGATGGAGACAGCAACACAGGCGTTCACCCGGTTACGGCTGCCAGAAACATCGTGGCCGAAAACGATGTGGTGATCCATACCGTTACATTCTCAAGGCAGGCGAACAAGACTGAAATGAAGCTGGTGGCTGCCCGTGGAAACGGAAGGCACTACCATGCTGACGAAGGCGAAGATCTCATTAACGTATTTCGAGAGATAGCCAACAACCTACCGACGGTGTTGACTGAGTAGTAATTGTGTCTGCATGTGCCGCAATGATGTAGCTTGAGCAGACAGAGCCGCGTCCTGAGTGAAAGGGCGAGGTCGCCAAGCCTGGCCTTTTATCTGGAAGGCTTTTCTTGTTTCCATCAAAACGATCGTAGGGTGGGTTGCCGGCTCTCTATGCGCACGAAAAAGCCCGCCACCGCCTCCGAGAGGGTTTACCCAATCTTCAGTTGGCCACGCACTACTGCGCACTAAGATTCTGCGCAAGGAAAATTGACGCGCTGAAGGTAGAGGCAATGGTGAGACGCTCGAGACGATCTAATCGAACTGGTGCAACAACGTTTGAGTATGCGCTTGTCACTGTATTCCTCGCAGCATTTTCTCTCGGGAGCATTCATGCCGTGGGCCATGCATTAGGACAGGAACTCTGCGCTATCGGGCGCTTGTTGCGAGATAGCTCGTCTGCCACGGCAACCAATCGTGGATGCGATTCGGAACCTTCATCTTCTTCTGCGACTTCAGAAATACCCTCCAGCCGTTAATGAACCGGAAAGCACCTGAATTCACGGCTCTTTACCCAATAACTCGCCTGACAGAACTTGATTCGCACCTGAGCTTTGATTTCGGGTCGGTATTTGTTTCGTTGGCGTAGGGATAACCATAAAGTCACCTGGCTCATCAGGTCCTCTGCAACCATCGCACCAGATTGACGATGATGTAACTGATAAGGTCTCCAGCTGCCAATTCAGTTCTTGATGTAGCAGCATGGCCGCACCTTGTTCTCTAACGTGCGGTGTTTCGGTTAGCGGCGTATTTGCAGGAGGTGAAGGTGGTGAACGTTCCTGGAGTGGCTTTGTTCGCTGGACTTGTCATTTCAACGTGTATTGTCACGTTCGCACAGCAACAGGCTACCGTCGATTCACCAAACACAGATAGCGTTGCAGCCCTCAGAGAACAGATTGATGCCCTCAAGCGCAAACTGGAACAAGTTGAAACCCGATTGCCGGTCGTTGTTTGTCTTCCGCTCTCGGATGCGATCGGCCGGCTAGCTGACAAGCCTTCGGAGCGACATTTCAAACTGGCTTTGGAGTTGGTCGTCGATCGACGCGACAAGGCCGAAGTGAATCGCCTGTTAATCGAACGCGCCGACAGTATTGAAGTGGCCATTAAAACAATCGTGGGCGATACGACATCAAGTGACCTTCGTGATGCTGACCAGATACAGCTTCTTCGATTGAACATTCAACGGGCAGTCTCTGATAAGCTCTGCCACGCATGTACAGTTCGACTGGTTTCACTACAAATCCAGTAGGCAGGTTCCAGTTGTCTTAGAAGCCGTCCGCGTTGACTCCGTAGTTCAGGGTGCAGTTGGTCCCGGACGCAAACTGCGATTCATTGACGACGTATCTATTGTGAGTGTGCTTTGACAGCCGTTGAGGAGCCATTCCAGATTCCACGTGATCGAACCGCTCGAGTAGGCAGACGCTACGGTTGCCACCACCTTCAGCGTGCCTCCGTTGGCAGCGACGTCGCCAAGATCCGACATCCTGAGGTTTCTCCTCGAGCGTAACGCCGCACCGAAGCGTGGAGCACCGTGGCAGGCGGCAATCGTAATCAAGGCTTGAAGACACAGGCTATTCGTTAGCCGCCGAAGAAATTCGACTACGCGATTATGTCGTGGGCCACGATTCCGCCTGTATCGGTCAGGCGCATTTCCCTGCCCGCATAAGTGTAGGTCAGTTGTTCGTGGTCAAGTCCCAGCAGATGCAGGATCGTCGCGTGCCAGTCGTTGATATGCATCCGCCCGTCTACCGCTTCATATCCGAAGTCGTCGGTACTGCCGTAGCTTACTCCGGGTTTTACACCGCCACCTGCCATCCACGTGGTGTAGCCGCGGTTATTGTGGTCCCGGCCGGTTCCGGTATCCGACCACGGGGTCCTGCCGAATTCACCTCCCCAGATCACGAGCGTGTCCTCGAGCATTCCCCTTTGCCGGAGGTCGGCGATCAGTCCTGCGATCGGTTTGTCGGTTTCAGTGCAGTTGTCTGCCAGCGCGGTCTGGATGTTGCTGTGCTGATCCCAACTGCCGTGCCCGAGTTCGATAAATCGTACTCCGGCTTCTGCAAACCTGCGCGCCATGAGGCATTGCCTTCCAAAACCATCAGATGGAGCCTCGTTAATGCCGTACATCGACAGCGTTCTATCGGTCTCATCCGACAGATCCATGACTTGCGGGACTGCATCCTGCATCAGAAACGCAAGCTCAAAATTCTCAATCGCACCTTCCAACAGCGGGTTGTGCTGATCACGACGTAATTTCTCTTCATTGAGAGTTCTAATCAGGTCGAGTTGCTCACGCTGTTGATGTCGGGTCAGACGTTCATTGACTGCATTACTGATTCCATAGGGATTGCTTTCTCCGCGACGAAGCCGGTCGATGGGACGGTTGCGTTGGCTGCTGTCTGAGATTGTAAACTTTGTGCCTTGGTATGACGCAGGAAGGAATGCACTTCCGTAGTTCTGTGCGCCTCCATTAGCCGTCGGCGGATTGATGGAAATGAATCCGGGGAGGCTCTCACTTTCGCTGCCCAGCCCGTACAGAGTCCAAGCTCCTAACGACGGACGTACAGCCTGGAAATAGCCCGTGTGCATCTGGATGAACGCCTGCGCATGCG
>JBCCFB010000036.1:0-31969 GCA_039029995.1 Planctomycetota bacterium | reverse complement strand
CTCAATCTCACGCTGATCATCGTCTTGATCAGAATAAGTTTGAGGATGAGCAAAAAGAGCGTCTCCGCACAAAAGGCTGACGAAGAAGATAAGAAAGACCAACGTCTGACGGACGACAGGATTTCCAGTCATGGGACAGCCTCAGGATTCTATTGGACATTGCACTCAATGTTTCACTTCATATTGCGGTTGTACCCGCAAGTGGGCTGTCGTGTTGCAGGCAGCAATACATTTTTCGGCAGCTTGCCTGCTAGTATTGCCTGAAGGAACCGATCACAACTCCGATTACGCGGGCGTCACGGGAATAAATCGGCTTCATCGTCTCATTGGCAGGCTGGAGCCGCACACGGTTTTTCTCGGGGAACCAGTACTTCAGCGTTGCTTCTCCATCAGAGGTTCTTGCGACCACGATATCGCCTTTGCCCGCTGTTCGAGCATTGCGGACGACGACGTAGTCACCCGATGCAATTTGAGCATCAATCATGGATTCCCCTTCAACGCGGAGCACGTAGTCTCCACGCCCTCCGAATAAATCACCGGGATCGATTCTCTCGGTTGAGTCTTCAATTGCCTCCATCATGGAACCAGCCGAAACGATGCCTGCCAGAGGCAGACCGTTGACCTCCGAAGATGCCTCTTCTGTCAAAGTGATAGAACGCGACTTGTTGCTCGTTCGGTTGATCAGCCCCTTCTTTTCCAGGGCGGTCAAGTGGCAGATGACGCCGTTGGGAGACCTGAATCCGAATTCATCCGCGATCTCACGGATCGTCGGACAATAACCGTCACCGACCATCCTGTCGCGAATGAAGTCAAATATCTTTTTCTGCCGAGGTGTTAGATTGTCCTGCAACATATCCCGGTTCCTGTTCCGGATGATGACCCAGTTAGTTTGCGACTGAACTATTTATCGGCGTCGCGACTATAAATATATACAAATGTACACCAGAGTCCAAGTTGATCAGCTGTGACAGCAAGTAGCAAGCGGGCAACGGATCGCCTATCTTCAACATATCACGATTGTCGGCTGTGAATTTCAGCCAACCGCTATTGTTGCACCGGCCAAATGAGCAGTATCGAAAGCGCTTCATGAGTAACGATCTGAAGAATCAGGATTCCATACCGGGATCGGTGGAAGATATTTTTTGCACGGAATCCTCAGCACAAAACAAGTGGCAACAAATCTGTCAAAGGCTCGAACCGGAAGATGTTACACCGGACATTTATCGCTCGCTGTGGGACCGGACCTTTCAGAATTACGATGAAAAGCTCAATGGTCCGGCAGTCATGTGGACTGGTAGTGACGACCTCATTTCGAGGGCGAACGTCTTTAAATGGTCCAGCGAAAAAGGCTTAAGTTCATACGCGGAGTTTCATGACTGGTCGATCAACAGTCGTGCTGAATTCTGGCTGGAAGCCTCAACTCGCCTTGGAATCAGGTTTGAGACGGCTGCGGTGTCTCCTTTGACTGGAACTGCGGATGATCCGAGCTGGTTTCCTGAGTCGCGACTGAACATCGTTGAAAGCTGTTTCGCAGCTGACGCCGGAGATACGGCAATCATCGCGCAGCTCCCCGGGCAGGAGCTTCGTCGGACCAGCTACGGCGAACTAAGGGCATTGGTAAATCGAGTTTCAAACAGTGTTGTAGAAGCGGGGTTCAAACCCGGAGACGCGCTTGCCGTAGTCCTGCCGATGACGGAGTTGTCTGTTGCAATCTACCTCGGAATCGTACAGGCCGGCTGTGCCGTCGTTTCAATCGCGGACAGTTTCGCGCCTCCGGAAATCTCCAGCCGGCTACGGATCAGCGATGCCGTCGCAGTGTTCACGTACGACGTTCAACGACGCGCCGGCAAAGCGCATCCCTTGTACCAACGCGTCGCGGAATCCACAGCAGTTCCAGTGTTTGTGATTCCGGATTCCGGCAGTGTTTCGGTACCTCTGCGCGACCAGGACAAAGAGTGGAGTGATTTTCTAGTAGAAAACGACCGGTTCCAGCCGGTAGTCTGCGACGCACAATCGACCATCAACATTCTGTTTTCCTCCGGCACGACAGGAGATCCGAAAGCGATTCCGTGGAGTCATCTGACGCCGATTCGATGTGCCGTGGACGGATACTGCCACCAGGACATTCACACAGGAGACGTTTGTGCATGGCCTACTAATCTAGGATGGATGATGGGACCGTGGCTGATTTTTGCCAGTCTGATCAACAAGGCAACTATCGCCCTTTATGAGGATGCGCCGGTCGGAGAGGCATTCGGACGCTTCGTTGAAAATGCGGGTGTCAACATGCTGGGAGTTGTACCGACGCTGGTACGCGCGTGGCGAAAGACCGGCTGCATGGAGAACTGTGACTGGTCGAAGATTCATGCGTTCAGCTCAACCGGCGAAAGCTCTCAGCGCGACGATATGTTTTATCTCTCCAGCCTGGCGGGGATGAGGCCGGTAATCGAATACTGTGGCGGCACAGAGATCGGCGGAGGATATGTCACTTCGGTCGTTACCCTTCCCAATGCTCCGGCAGCCTTTAATACGCCATCGGTTGGACTCGACTTTCTACTTCTCGATGCGGATCAGACGCCGGGTGAGGAAGGCGAAGTGTTTCTGCTTCCCCCATCGATCGGCCTTTCGACTCGATTGCTCAACCGTGACCATCACGACACGTACTTTGCTGATACGCCGGAACTCGATGGTTATCCGCCTTTGCGTCGCCATGGCGATCACTTCCGTAAAATGGATGGAAGTGCCAATGGAATCGAAGGACTGAGTTTCTATTCAGCCGGTGGCCGTGTGGACGATACGATGAATCTGGGCGGCATCAAAGTCAGCTCTGCAGAAATAGAACGCGTGCTCAACCGGATCAACGGGATCCGGGAAACGGCAGCAATTGCGGTAGCCGTTGACGGTGGTCCGGACCGACTGGAAATCTTCGCGGTGCCCGATGGAGAATTTGCGGGACCGGAAGACACGGGATCTGATGCTTTCGTCAAACAGATGAATGGACTCTTGAAAGCAGAACTAAACCCTCTCTTCCGGGTTCACCAAATACACTTCATCGAGACGATGCCACGAACCGCATCAAACAAACTCATGCGGCGCGAACTGCGCAAGCAACTCGCCGAGGACGCATAGAGGCCTGTGGCTCTAGTCGAGCTTGATGTCGAAGCGGTCTCTTGTCGTGGCGTAGCTTCTTCCGCCCATTCGTCCGATCAGATCGGACCGGGCTGGGTCTATTTTGCCGTTCTCGTCAAGAATATCGTCGCTCACATCAATCAAGAGTATCCGACCGATAACCAGATTCGCGGCCAGCGGACCTTCTCCGATGTTTACGATTTGCATCAGCTCACATTCGAACTTGACGGGAGCCTGTCTGACTCGCGGAGGCCGAACGGCAACAGACGGCTCGGTTGGTACGTTGGCGATCTCAAATTCATCCTGTTCATATTCGTAATCGCCGGCACAGCGAACCATCTGCTCCCGCAGTTCAAACGGGACGGTGTTCACAACGAACTGTCCATTGGATTCGATGTTTCGAGCCGTGTCTTTTTTCCGTCCGTCGACGTGATTGACCACTGAGAAAACAAGTGCCGCAGGATCACTACAGACACCGTTGAAATAGCTGAACGGAGCCAGATTCGGCATACCATCGTCGGAGATGGTGGACACCCACGCGATCGGCCGGGGCGCAATGGCCCGGATCATGAGTGAGTAGATTCTTGAAGCGCTTTCCTCTTCCGGTCGTATTTGCATAAATTCTTGTGAAGTGAAACAGGTGGTTGTTCGCCCGTCGTGGTTGTTCGATCGTCGTGTTGTTCGGCCGTCGTTGATCGTACAGCTTAAAAGCCGCCCCGTAACAGGCTCAACACACCCGGGCCGGACTTACTTTTGCGGCGCTGGCTCAGGTCGCCTCTTATTGACGCGGCTTCCATGCAACGATTCTTGTAAAAACTTTGCCGGCAATCTAGCATCTGAGGTCTCGATCGACAGCGAAACTAACGACAGAAACCATGTCGCAGACTAACAAACCCTATCCCAGCATTTTTCGATCGGGGACAGACTACGATCTGCCCCGCTGCGAAAACGCCTTTGAGAAATATACCGACTTCAAGGAGCTTGGTTCGGGAGGCAGCGGCGTATTGTATTCATGTTACGACCAGTACATGGGACGACGCGTCGTGATGAAGCGCCTGCCACGCGAGCAGGCGGATGACACATCATTGCGCCGCCGGTTTCTCCGCGAGGCAAGGATCACGGCTCAACTGCAGCATCCCAATACACCACCGGTTTATGAGGTCGGTCTCGACGACGAAGGGCAGCTGTACTTCTCGATGAAAAAAATCGAGGGCCGGAATCTGTTTCGCATCATTGCCGGTATCGCACAGGGCAAAGAAGAGATCATCGAGAAATTTACTCTTAAGAGGCTGTTGAACATTCTAAATCAGACCTGCCAGTCGCTGTACTACGCGCATACCCATGGTGTTATTCACCGTGATGTAAAGCCGGAAAACATTATGATCGGCATGTTCAGCGAAGTAATACTGATGGACTGGGGAGTTGCAAAGGTATGGGGACAGCATGACGACGAGGCTCAAAAAGGCAGCTACGTCTTTGACCGGCTGACATCCGCAGGTCAACGCCCCGGGACTCCTCTTTACATGTCACCCGAACAAGTGACCAACTCCCGTCCGGTCGATGCGCGAACGGATATCTTCTCAATGGGAGTCACGTTGTACGAAGTTCTGGCGCAGCGCGAACCATTTCGTGGTCAGAATATCCAGGAGACGTTTGCAAATATCGTGGACTTCACACCCGATCCGCCTTCCTCGATCGCAAAACATTTCGAGGTTCCGGAAGTCCTCGATGATGCCTGCATGAAAGCAATTGAAAAGGATCCGGCTGACAGGCACGAGAACATTTTCGAGCTGGCTGAGACCTTCCGGATCGCGGCTGAACAGATGCCGGAATAGTCAACGTTCGGGATTCCGGCATCGTCTCCGTGACCTTGCCTATCGGGGAAAGACCGTCCGCATGACCAGCAGACGGCAAACCCCTCGTCGACCTGCGCTCCGCAGGGACATGTCCATTGAGGAATCGTGCTGATCGCACCACCCTCCAGATCTTTCATCAACAGAAGTGCCGCGGAAGCTTCAATCCTACGGACAAACACGCGGGCTCCGGCAACTCCTGACGCAGCAGCCATTCCAATGGATCAGCTGTTGGTCAGAACTCTTGCGGGAATCCCCCTTGAATTGAGCTCCATTTTCAGAACGTGGGCTTCGCCCTCATTTTCAAAAGCTGCGATCTCAATCAGTTCGCGATCGTCATCCATACCGGCTCGTGTGCGTTATCTTGGTCCTGAAATCGAATCGTGCTCGGATTCCGCGAGCCAGCTCATCGGATAACTTGCGTCGTCCATGGTCATCGCTTCACGCGTCAGATGCAGCGGCCGATCTGTGTCGAACATCACCGCCATTTCAGCGGTGTAGTCCATATCCATACTCTTCATGATTGTGCCGGGGTGCGGCCCGTGCGGAATTCCACCGGGATGCAGCGTCATCGAGCAGATATCCACTCCCTTTCGAGAGCCGAATTCCCCGTCGACGTAAAACAGAACCTCGTCCGCTTCTACATTGCTGTGTACGTAGGGAACCTTCACCGCTTTGGGATGATGATCGAGGTACCGCGGCGCAAAGTTGCAAATAACGAAACCACGAACTTCGAAAACCTGCTGATAAGGCGGCGGTAGATGCAACGTTCCTGTCAACGGCTCAAAGTCCCAGCAGTTAAATGTAAACGGGTAAAGAAAACCGTCCCATCCAACAACGTCAAATGGATTGTGCGCCATTGTGACACGGGTCATCCGGTCTTTGTCTTTTACAAGAATCGACGTCGGCGTTTCATCGTCAACATTCTGAAGTTCCGGCGGACTGTGAAAGTCTCGTTCGTAGTACGGCGACCCGAGGAACATCTGGCCGTCCTCGTTCAAGTACTGCTTCGGGATTCTAACGGGGGCCATACATTCGAGAATCATATGATCCTCTTTCCCGATGTCGTCGCTGACGATTTGATAGTTGGTCGTCCGCGGAATCACAATGTAATCACCACGCTTATATGGCAGTCTTCCGTACGTCGTGTCAACAAAACCGCTTCCTTGTTGCACGAAGATCACTTCATCGGCGGCACCATTTCGATAAATCTCGCTTTGTTGTTCAGAGGGTCGCACGCGATAGCAGACAAGATCTTCATTGAACATCATCGGTATGCGCGCGTTAATCGGGTCGCCGGCACGCTGGATATCAGCCGTCTTCAGATGGTGGTGGCGCAGCTCCTGTTCATTGACTGCGTTCAGCTCGATAGTGCCGACAGATTCTGTCGAAAGAATTCGCGTCGGCGGGCGCTGGTGGTACATGATGCTGTACGTCCGGTCGAATCCCTGAGTGGTCACAACGTGCTCGTAATAGAGCCCCTCATTGAGATAGCTTTCGCCCGAATTCTCGAACTGCATGTGGCGTTTTGGCGGTAATTCACCTAGTCGTCTATAAGTTGGCATTTTTCACCTTTTATTGTCTGGTCGGGCGTCCACGATTCGCGGTTCACTGACGCACAAATCGGGCGCCGGTTTTCACTTGCTCAGCCCGGCAGGAATCATCCGGCCCGGCTATCTGTTCTCCGGCAGCTCGCGCCCACTAGTGTTGTATTCCCATCCGGCTCAATTGGCAATTGTCACGGGTGCCGTTAAGTTTAATTGCCCATACGGCAGTCCAATTGGCTGTCGGATTCGCGCCGACGTTCACAGCCCCATCGCTGTGAGGCAAGACAGCTGAAACCCAACGAAGAATCGGAACGTTCCATTGACGGATAATTCAGGAAAAGTCGCGGTCGTGACCGGAGGTTCGAGCGGGGTCGGTCTGGCCACAGCAATCACACTTGCCGGAAACGGATACACCGTCGCCATCTGCGGTCGCCGGAAAGAACTGCTCGACAGCGCAGTGTCACAACTGGATGGCGACGGCCACCTTGCACTTGAAGCAGACCTTTGCTCCGGGGAACAGGCGGTTTCCTTCGCGCGCTCGGTATTGGAACGCTTCGGCAGGGTTGATGTACTGGTAAATAACGCCGGAATGGCCCCGCTAAGTCCACTTGAAGAAGTTACCGACGAGCAGTTCGAAGATACTCTCAGCCTTAATGTGCGAAGCATCTTCTACCTGACCCGTGAATTCTGGCCGGTGATGAAAGAGCAGGGCAGCGGTACCGTCGTGAATGTTTCATCCCTTGCTGCGGTTGACCCTTTTCCGGGGTTCAGCGTCTACGGAGCTTCGAAAGCCTGGGTGGACCTTTTCGCGAAAGCCCTGGGGGCAGAAGGAGCAGAGCTGGGCATCCGTGTTTGCTCGATCCGCCCGGGAGCTGTCGAAACACCGTTGCTACGCAGCTTGTTTCCGGATTTTCCAGCCGAGCAGTGTGTTTCACCGCAGGATGTAGCGGACGTAATCGCAGCCTGTATTGAGCAGCCGGAGAAGTATCCATCCGGCCAGGCGTTTGAAGTCACCAACCAGCCTCGATAAACAGATGATCAGGCTTTCACGCGAAATACGTTTTTCACTTAGTCCACAGACGACCGAGCGCGCGGCGAACTCGTGGTCCGGCTGGCCGGCGACGACCCTTGTCGTGCCTTTCCTGGTGATGCGATGCGAAGTCTCCGGTGAGCCCGACGGGCAGACGGGCTATCTCTGCAACATCAAAGAAATCGACACGCTGCTACGCGGCATCGTTACAGACCGGCTGATTCCGGAATTCTCTCCCGGCCAGTGTGTAGAAGAACTGCTTGCTACCACCTTTGCTGAAGCTCAAAAGCGATGGGCGAGGAATCCATCGTCCGCAAAGGCAGCCGTTTGCTCCCTTACCATTGACGCCTCGCCATTTCTTAGTTTTTCGATCGATTCTGAAAGCCCGGACATGATCAGCATGACTCAACAGTTCGAATTCTCAGCGGCCCACCGGCTGCATTGTGACGAGCTGAGTGACGAGGAAAATCGCGAACTATTCGGGAAGTGCAACAACCCCAATGGTCACGGGCACAACTACGTACTTTCCGTGACGCTAAAAGGTAAACCCGCCGCAGATTCAGGAATGCTGATTTCGCTGGATCAGTTTGAAGCGACCGTTAAAGAGCTGATCGTTGACCGGCTGGACCACAAACATCTCAACGAAGACCTCGAATATTTCAGTGAGAATATTCCCAGCGTAGAGAACATTGCGATTGCCATCTGGAAATGGCTGGACGGCCAGTTCGGTGAGGCAGGACTTGAATGCGTGCGTGTTTATGAGACACCCAAAACCTGGGCGGAATATCGCGGCGGTGCGCAGTAGCCCGGAGACTGCATGTCGCAAGACTCGGGCTGCCTGTATCAATGCCCCGCCAAACAGAAAGAATCGCTCCGCCGGACAGTCTCTATTTTTCCATGCCGCTGCGTTGAGCTTACCAAGCCGCTGTGTTGAGCTTTCCATGCCGCTGCGTTGAGCTTTCTAGGTCACTGCGTTGAGCGCTTCGATGGCAGCGATGACTTCTTCCTGAGTCGAACAGAGATGCGGTGCGAAACGCAGGTAACCATCGCGAGGCGTGATGATGACACCTTGAGCTTCGAGGGCCGTGGAAATCTGTTTTGCGTTACCTGCCAGCGGAATCAGTGACAGAATTCCCGAACGATGTTCCGGCAAATGGACGACCGGTTGGAACTTGCCGAGATCCAGAGCTTCGATTGCGATTTCCTGGAGCGCGAAGTTATGGTCGCGAATTGCCTCCATCGAATGGGGCAGAAACAACTCTTCAACTCCGGTCGAAATCCCGTCAAGGGCGCTGTATGTGACCGTTGAGTACTCGAATTTTCTACCGTCGGAATGTGGATTCCACGTATGGTCCAGATACTGCGTGTCCTGAACCATCTGGTCGGCTCCGGACATCGTGACTTGAATTTTCTCACGGAACGCGGGACTCGAATACATGACGCCGGTCCCCACGGGCCCCATCAACCATTTCCAGCCCGCCGACGCGAGGGCTGACACTCCCCATTTTTCTGGATGGACCGGCAGGCAGCCGAGACTTTGGGCGGCATCAACAACGAGATCAATTCCTTTTTCGCGGCAGAAGCTACCGAGTCTCTCTAGATCAGCCGTAAATCCACTGGTGAACTGAACGTGACTGATCGCAATGACTCTCGTCCGCGGCGTGATTTTTGACTCAAGCTCTTCAAACGACCACGACCTTGCAAACTCGGCCGGAATCGGTCGAGTGTAGTCCCGTTTTTCCTGTAGCGGATCCACATCAGACAGTTCAATCAATTCGACTCCACGGCGCTCCTGAAGCCTCCATGGATAGTGATTCGCGGGATATTCATTGACGTAGCTGATTACCTGGTCACCGGCTTCGAACGGATAGCCGTTGGCAATCATCGAGATCGCTTCCGATGTGTTGGTCGTCATCGAGATGTTTTCTGCCGATGTCTGCAGCAGTGCAGCGAAATTTCGGTGAAACCGGCTCGCAATGTGTTCTTCGCCCGCGTACTCGAAGATCATCCCGCGGCCGACCTGCACCTGTCGTTCCAGGCACTTCATCGCGCGGTCGGCGGCAGGGCGTGAAAGCGGTGACACGCTGCAAAACGCCATGAAGTTAACATTCGCTTTGAACGGGAATCGTTCGGCGGACTTGTTGAAATCGGTTGCTAATGACATGGAGATTGCGCTAAGTTCAGCGCGGGTTCTGGATAAATGCAAGGGTAAGAGTACAAGAGTAATGGCGATCGCGCAGACCGCCCGTTAAGTCGCCAGTGAACAGCGCCCCGCCGGTGACCAGCGCCCTGCCGGTGAACAGCGCCCCGCCAGTTACGGCTGCGTTCCACGGAAGCTACTCAGAGATTTTCATCCGTAATTCGGGAATTATCTCTTCTGGCACGAACCGGGCCAGCTGTTCGTCGTCGGCCAGTGGAGCGACCTGTTTGATCAGCGAACTGGAAACGTGCGTATAGTTATGGTCGGCCATGAGGAAAACCGTCTCAAGACCCGGATTCAGCTTCCGGTTAGCCATCATCATCGTAAACTCTGCTGCGATGTCCGTTAACGGGCGGATACCGCGGATCATCACTGATGCTCCGCACTGCTGCACAAAGTTCACGGCCAGCCCTTCGAAGGTCTTTACCTCGATATTATCCAGGTGACGAGTAACCCGAAGCATCAGTTCGCGACGTTCGCCGGGATCGAACAGTCCGGATTTCTCGCTGTTGACGCCGATTCCAACGATCAACTGGTCAACGAGGCGGCTGGCTCGTTCCACAACATTGAGATGTCCGAGGGTTACCGGATCGAATGATCCTGTGTAGACGGCTGTTTTCAAAGCAGGCTCCGGGTAGGGGATGACTGGAAATTCTATCCTGATTCACTGGAAAGTTCAGGCAAATTCATCCGGATGCGAGCGGCGAAATCGCGGCCTCAGTGTATCAAAGTGGCAGGGTCGCAAAGGAACTTTCGCTTTGCTTTGGGCGTCAAAGCTGAGGAACAGGGAAAATAATCTGCCGGATTATCCCTACAATCTGCACGATCCTCCGGTCACGTGGAAAATCATTGGGGATGAATTCCAGAGGTCGAATACTCTAGAGGACGCGTCGAATCGTTATTGGCAGCTCTCCTCTCGGGAAATCGCGGTTGATGGTGACTGATTCGAAGTGTTCATTCCCGGTGAAGTCCGGATAGTCGGCTGAATCCCCGCGTGACAGAGTGCAGACGCCAACTATACTAACGGAAAGGGCCTCAACGACTTAGGGGCCCCTTCAATCCGGCATTCTTCGGCGCACTTGAAAGGAGCCGACCGGAATGAATTATCTTGTCGCCATTAAAGAGGATCTGCCGGTGCAGAAAGGGCTTTGTTATTTCACTTTGACGGTTGCCGTCATTGTATTTGCCTGCTTCCTTGCTGACCTGGTACTTGGTCTGGCGGGCCAGAAAGCGATTGCGCCGCTTCACTTCGCGGACGAATCGATGGTGACCGATATCATTTTCATCGTTTGCTCGCTGGTTGTCGGAGTCCTCGCCTGGTTCACTCTGAAAGAACAGGTCTGACAGTTTCTCCCGGTTGCTGTCTCTGAATTTTGTTGCCCGGGACACCTCGTTGCGTTGTCGCATGCGCTTCTACCGATGCACGCTTCTCCTTGTGCACATTTCATTGGGGGCATGGATATCGAGAATGCGCTTGTTCGTTGAGGCGGTTGTGCCTTGTGCCCGTGATGAGCGTCTGAGTCGCACTTCTGTTCGGTAGCTCGCTGTGACGACTGCGGAATGTTGGCTCCAGCATCAAAGACCGATAGATTGTCTGCGTCCATTGATCCCGTGAGGGAAATTCCGCGCAGACACTCAACGAACCGGTGCAGCAAATGTCAGAACAACTGAAGAAAATTACCGAGCATCAGTGTCAACAGCCTCCTGCCGGCTACGATGACCTGAAGGTCCTGTTTCTCAACTGCACCCTTAGCCGGACTCCGGTTCTTTCCCACACCGAAGGTCTGATCGAAGTCGCGCAGAATATCTTTGCTGCAAACGGGGTAGAAACCAAAGTCATTCGGCCGGTTGATTTCAACATCGCGGCGGGGCTGGGGCATGACATGTCTGATACGCCTGAATGGGACCATGACGACTGGCCGCAGATTCAAGCCGAAGTTGATGCGTGCGATATTCTGATTCTCTGCACGTCCGTCTGGCTGGGAGAAAAAAGCTCAGTATGCAGCCGGACCCTCGAGAGAATGTACGGTTACACGCATGATTTCAATGACAAGGGTCAATATCGCGACTATGGCAAAGTTGGAGCGACACTCATCACTGGAAATGAGGATGGCGTAAAACACTGCGCGATGAATATTCTGTTTTCGCTTTCGCATATCGGCTACACCATTCCGCCCCAGGCGGATGCCGGCTGGATGGGTGAAGCTGGTCCCGGCCCTTCCTATCGGGACGAAGGATCGGGCGGTCCGACGAACGATTTCACCAACCGGAACACCACGTTTCTGGTCTGGAACTGTCTGCACCTTGCAAGAATGCTCAAAGACGCCGGTGGAATTCCGGCTCACGGCAATCAGCCGGAAGCATGGGATGCGGGATGCAAAACAGATTTTCACAGTCCGGAGCACAAACGCTAGACAAACGTCTGTTTCAGTGAATCGCCAGAAGCCAGTAAAATTGAAGGCGACCGAAATCTCTTACCGCCGGAATTCGTCATGGCCGACAGATCTTTTGACTGCGAACCCGAACGTCGTCTGCTGACGCGGCGCAAAGCGATGGCCGGCATAGGAGCTGTTGGATCGTTGGTTCTGGGCGGAATCGTCCCCGCATACAGCTCAACGCTGCTTCATTCCTCTTCGATATCCAGAGGAACATTATCCTCGGGAACTGCGAGCAGTAGCGGGACAAGCGACAACGAACTTGACCAAGCCGTTCAAAAGGGACTGGAATGGCTGGCCGGCAGCCAGACTCGTACCGGCAGCTGGCCTCATGACACGTACCCGACGGCGATGGCAGCTCTCGCCGGAACAGCACTTTTGTGCGGAGGATCGACGACGACTCAGGGGCCGTTTGCCCAGAACATCCGCCGCACGGTTGATTTCCTGACAAGCAAGTGCCGTCGAAACGGACTGATCGGCGATCCTCAACGAGACAATCGCTATACCTACGGCCACGGATTCGCAATGCTCTTTCTTTCTCAGGTTCTGGGAGAGGAAGAGGACATGGACCGTCGGCAGGAATTGACGGGCATTCTTGAGCGGGCGGTCGAGTTCAGCGTGAGTGCTCAGACGGAAGAGGGAGGCTGGGGTTATGTCAGTGGAGAAGACAATTCCTTCGATGAAGGTTCCACCACAATCACGCAAGTGCAGGGGCTTCGGGGCTGTCGGAACGCGGGGATCGTAGTGCCTCGCCAGGCGATCGACGACGCAAGAAACTACATCTACAAGTGCCAGAACAGTGACGGAGGAATCTCCTATAGCACGGGTCAGCTGGGCTCCTCAAGGCCGGCCATCACAGCGGCTGCGCTTGCTGCGCTGTACAACGCCGGCGACTACGAAAGCGAATACATCCCGACAATGTGGGAGTACTGCAAGAAGAATCTGCACAACATCCAGTCGGGCCAGTACGGGCATTGGCACTACACCTATCTGTATTACACCCAGGTTGTCTACCGGCAGAACAGGGACGTCTGGGAACCGTTTCGCGACCGGCTCTATTCTGAAATCATTGCGGATCAGAGAGCGGACGGCTCATGGGACGGGCAGGTCGGCGCGGTTTATGTCACATCATGCAATTTGATCATGTTGCAGATGGACAATGGGTTTCTACCGATCTATCAACGCTAGTTCGCGCAAACGCTGTTTTGGACATCGCTGATCCGGAACGCTGATCCGTAAAACGCCGCGCCGGATTCGAGCCATTTCCTGTCATCGCTGATCCGGTTGTCGCTGAATTCAGTTGCGACTCTCAGCCTGAACGATCGCTTCAACGAGGCTTTCGAAACCTGCGTCCTCGGCTACCACATCCGGCTCTTTGCCGGCATCCCTGAGTGCGGACGCGGAGATATCACTGATACAAGCAAATTTGACCTGCTGAAGATCATTGCCGAACAAGGTGATCGTTGAGCGGGCGATCGCTGAACTGGTGATGGTGATCCAGTCAATTTTGCCGGAACGAAGGGCGGCCAGCACGTCCGGTGCAGCCTCGCCAACATCGGCGCTCCGGTAGGCAACCGCCGAATGAAAACCGATTCCGGCTGCTTCAAGCCGATCTGAGATAACGGTGCTACCGCGGTCTGCGCGAATCAACAGAATTGGCCCCTCAGCAGTGTTTTCGATCAGGCAATCCGCCATCGATGAGCTGTTGGACTTTTCGGGAATCAGTGTCGCGACAAATCCACGGTCGTTCAACGCTCTGGCCGTCGCATCACCGATCGCAGCGATCGCAATCTCATCCGGCAGACGTATTTCGCGGCTGTCGAGAATGTCCAGAAAATGAGTAACGCCCGCAGTGCTGAAAAAGGCGATTGTCTTGAAGCTGTCCAGCTGGGCCAGAGCCAGTCGCAAGCCGTGGCTGTCTTTGGCTGGCAGGATGTGGATGACCGGATGGTGTGTGACCGTGGCTCCTGCTTCTTTCAATGATGCGACCAGCCGGTCAGGTGCACCGCCCGCCGGCCGGGTCACAAGGACATGTAGGCCATCGAGGCAGTTTTTGCCGGTTTTTCGTTCATTCATCGGTGTATTACCTGCCAATTCGCACTCGCCGGCGCGGATTATCGTGAATTGCGTGCAGCCAGGGCCCACTGCCGTCCGACGTTCAGTTTGAGTGAATTAGCGCTGGACAGAAACCGGGCGAATTGCGATATTACTTGATTCCGAAATCGACACAAAAATCAGATTGCCGGACAATTCCGGCCGAGAAACGAAGATATGCCTAACACAAAGAGTGCAGCCAAGCGCCTGCGTCAGACCAAAGTTCGTCAGGCCCGCAACAAATCAGTTAAATCTGAGCTGCGTACCCGTGCGAAGAAAGTCATGACTGCAGTCAAAGACGGTGACATTGCCGGTGCTGAAGAGGCTTACAAAGCCGTCGCACGGCGATTGGATCAGGCTGGTGCCAAACGGGTTATCCACCCGAATGCGGCAGCTCGGCGCAAGTCGCGTCTTCAGAATGCAATCAAGTCAGCCAAATCGTCTGGCTAGATGTCGGCGACACGAACTTGAAACAAACAAGCGGGCCAGTCAGGCCCGCTTTTTTTGTGCGCGTTGTTCTGACGCGTTGTCCGTACTAAAAACGCTGTCCGTACCTAAACGCTGTTCGTACCTTCACGTTGTTTTTACCTGCACCTCGCAGGGCAGGTACACAGTCAGGTTCACAACCACCGCACATCGTAGCGCCCTGAAGTTGTTGGTCCTGAACTTATTGGTCCCCTGAACTTGTTGGCCCAAGTGAAGCCCCGTCCAAAGTAGCCTACCTGCGTTTGCCCTTACCGGGCTTTCGCGCCGTACCTTTTTGGGCTCCAGACTTCCTGCTTGCTCCGGCCTTCCTGCTCGCTCCGGCCTTCTTGCGAGCGGTTTTTTTCCGGGCAGCCGTTGCTTTCTTTCGTCCCGCTCTTGCTCCTGCGCGACCGCCGTCGGTCTGCTTCTTTCTGGTGGCGGATGTGCTCGACTTTTTGCGTACCGTTTTCTTCCGGGCGGTACTCTTCTTTTTCGCCGGTTTCTTTCCGGCGACTTTATTGCCGGCCCGGGAGGCTCGTTTCTGAGCGGACGAAGATGCCCCGTCCTTTGCCGTTTTGCGTTTTGAATCGCGAGGCGGGGAATCCTGCTCCCCGACTGCCGAACCTGTTGCCCGTCTTTGGGGTTGTTTTCGAGTTGATCGTATACCGCCGCCCGGGCGTTGTAGATCCCGAACTTCCTGAGCCGTAAGCCTGCGGAAAGCTCCAACGGGCAGGTCACCGAGTTTCAGTCGTCCGATTGCCACTCGCCGCAGCACCTGAACTTTGTGCCCGATGCGTGCAAGGATCCGGCGGATTTCCCGATTCCGTCCTTCCTGTAGAACGATTTCCAGAATGGACGATTTCTTGCTGCGCTTTTTGATACGTACGCTTGTGGCGACGGCTTTGCCTTCGGCAAGATGGATCCCCTGTACCAGCTGCCGCATTTCGTCACGACCGGGCTGCCCTTGAACATGGACCAGATACTTTTTCGGAACTCCATATCGAGGGTGAGTCAGACGGTTGGCAAGATCGCCGTCATTGGTGACCAGAATCAATCCTTCGCTGTGCTGATCGAGGCGTCCGACGTTGTAGACACGCTCTTTGGAAGAGATGAGATCAATGACCCTCATGCGGCCTGACGGATCATTGCTGGTTGAGACCACACCGGGCGGCTTGTTCAACATGAAGTACTGTTTCCGCTCGATGATGACTCTTTGACCATCGACGAAAATGCTCTGATTCTGAGGATCGACCTTGGTTCCAAGGGTCGTAACCAGTTGATCGTCAACCTGGACCCGGCCGTTCTCGATCAGCTCTTCGCATGCACGCCGGCTGCCCAGCCCTGCATTTGCGAGCGCCTTCTGCAATCGAATAAGACCGTCATCCGGTTGCCCGGAATTCCGCAGCACAGACGTATTTCGTCGCGGACGGCCCCCCTTTCGCGCCGGTCTTCCGGTGCTGGTTGCCGGTGGTTTGCGACGAGTCGAGCTTCGCGGGGTTTTCTTCCTCGCAGCCGGTTTAGAGCGGGGCGAACGTTTTTTCTTTGCCATCGTTGGTCCGGACTATTTGATCAAAAGTACGGTAAACAATAGCCGGATAGATCGACCGGTCAACGCACAAGCCGGGCAGAAATCCAAGGTGCCGGCCAAAAAGCGTGCTTGCCAAATGGGGTGGTGGCCGGATAGCTGCCTCACTCTAGTTTCCGTTTCGTCGGTGTCGGAAGAGCCGTGGAATGCGTGGTGATGGCGGAGCGGCAGGATCGACGGCACAGTTTTCCAATGGTGGCGGTCCTGCCAGTCCTACGCCTTCAAGTCGCTGTTGAATGTTCCGCAGTATCTGCTGCTCAAGTGAGAAGTCCCGTCCCATGGGAATCCACCCTTTGTTGACCGGTTCAATGATTGGATCGAGCAAACTGTCTCCGGTATCAATGTCGAGCGAACTGTCATGTCTCAGCGTCCGCCCGCTGATCGTTGAATTCCTGGGGGCCTGCAAATCCTCAAGCTCTTTGTAGACCTTCACGTCCACGATGTAGTTGTTGCTGCCGGGTATGACTCGTACCTTCGCGAACCGGCGAACCGTCTGCAAAGTGGCATGAATCCGCTCGAAACCGGGAGTCGAATCTTTGCGCCATGGCTCCAGCATTGTCGAACCGATTGCCGGGTGAGTCTCTATCCAGCCTTCGGTCAGAATCCCGTCGATAATCCGGATCCGCTCCTCGCGGTAAATCCGGAAGTAGTCATCGAGCTCGTCGGAGATCTGGTCCATGATCACGAACCGGTCAACGCCCGGAACGATCAACGGATTGGGGACCGTTGGCTGCCCCTCAGGATTAGCCAGAGGCACTGTATTGTTGATTGCACGGCAACCGGCAAAACTGCTGAGACACAGCAGTGCCAGTAAAATCGAAATACTCTTCGACTTGTACATTCAGCAGCCTGGTAGGGGGCAGTTACAGCAATGGAAGGGCCGAAGCTACCGCAAATGGCAGCTCGTAAGGCGGCCCTGGAAGGCGGCGTAGTGTGCTGAATTGCGCAGGGGGCTGCAAGGCGAGTTGTGCTAGCGGGAATTCGGTTCAAGCACTCGAATGCGCTTTGGCTGAGGCCACCTGAACGACTGCGGAATCGTAGTCAGCTGGCGGCTCGAAACCAAGGCAAACCAGAACTGTTGCCGCGAGGCTGCTGATCCCGAGAGAGGGTGAGCCTTCACGGTAGCTCGCACCTTCTGCCAGCGACAGCCGATTGCTTCCCGCCGGATCATAGATGTAACACGGTACTGGATTGAGCGTGTGGCTCGTTTTGACCTGAGGCTCGCCGCCCGAATCAACTTTGGGATTTCCGTTCTTATCGAGCGCGTACATCTCATCCGCATTTCCATGGTCGGCAGCGACGATCAGCACACCTTTGGTCCGGTTAATTTCCGGAAGCAGACGAGCAAGACACAGGTCAACAGCTTCGACGCTGATTTCAACGGCAAGCAGGTTACCCGTGTGCCCGACCATGTCGCCATTGGGATAATTGACGCGAACAAAATCGTGTTTGTGCCCGGCAAGCGAATCCAGAATCACATCTGTGATTTCAGCGCCTTTCATCCATGGCCGTTGTTCGAAAGGAACAAGATCCGATTTGATTTCGACATAGTCTTCGGTCGCTTCGTTAAATTTACCGCTCTTATTGCCGTTGAAGAAGTAGGTGACGTGTCCATACTTCTGAGTTTCGCTTACTGCGAGTTGCCGGACTCCGGCGTCCGCAAGGTAGCCGCCTAGAACCATGTCGATTTCGGGTGGTGATACGAGAAATCGTTTCGGAATTTTGAGATCGGAATCGTATTCCATGATTCCTGCAAACTTCACGTCCGGCACCGGACCTCGCTGAATCTTGTCGAGTCCGGGTTCGTCGAACGCGCGTGAAATTTCGATCGCTCGATCTCCCCGGAAATTAAACAGGATCACGCTGTCGCCATCGACGATCGGCCCCACAGGCTTTCCGTCCTCAACGATGACAAACTCTTTAAGGTCCTGGTCAATTACACCGGGATTCTCGCTGCGAAGCGTCTCGACAGCTTCGCGGGCGGTTGGAAAAGGCCTGCCGTCACCGACTACGTGCGTCGCCCAGCCTCGTTCGACCATGTCCCATTCGGCTTCGTAACGGTCCATGGTGATATAGAGGCGGCCACCGCCCGATGCGATCCGGTAGTCGAAATCGCCGGAGTTATTGATATCCGAAAGGTGTGATTCGAGTTGATCGATATATTCCAGAGCCGACGTCGGCGGAACATCGCGTCCATCAAGCAGCGTATGAATTCGGACTCTTGAAACTCCCTGCTGCTGTGCCCGGTTGATCATTGCCAGCAGAACATCGATGTGTGAGTGAACATTTCCATCGGATAACAAACCGATGAAATGAAGTGTGTTCTCTGAAGCGATGGTCGTGAGTTCTTTCCACGTTGCTCCTTCGTACATCGCTCCTGATTCAACGGAATTCTGGACGAGCAATGCTCCTTGATCGAAAACGCGACCGCTACCGATTGCGTTATGACCCACCTCGGAATTCCCCATGTCGGAATCTGACGGCATGCCGACCGCGCGGCCGTGCGCTTTCAGCGTTGTGAACAATGAGTTTTCTTTCAGCCAGTCCAGAGTCGGCGTCGAGGCGCGAGTGACCATGTCGCCTGCATCGCCTCCGCCGATGCCGACTCCATCCATAATGACCAGTACGACCGGGCCTTCCGCCCCTTCAAACGCAGGGTTCTTTTTCAAAGTCTTCATTGCGGTAAGGTTAACAACTCCCGTCCGGTTCGTCGCCCGCAGTTGGCCGTAGACCGGCCATAACTTGAGCGAGTCCGGCACAAGCCAGCGTTGTGCCCGGGCCGAGATTTGGGACAATGGGGGCCTATTCACCCGAACCATAGAAGGAGCGCAAAGATGATCTCGTTTGACCCCTCCGGAGTTTTTTTCGAGCAGCATGGAATCGATCGTGAATCTTTCGAACAACTTTTCCCACGAATGGAGGAGCTCCGTAACGAAGTGCTGAAAACGGATCTTCAGCTCTACGCGTCAGGTGATATTCCGGAAGACAAACTGCCGCTGGACGCCGGCTTTCTTGAAATGCCCGAACGCATTCTTGAAGCGTACCGGAACGATCGGGAAAACAGTGAACTCGGCCGGATTCTGAAAACTGCCGGTCGAATCGGTGAGATTTGCGACCGTGTCGTCGTTCTCGGGATCGGTGGATCCTACATGGGCGCTCGGGCCCTGATGGAGGCTTGTTGCGCTCCGTATCACAACGAGCTTTCGCGAGCCGAACGTGGCGGCAGGCCGCGCATGTATTTCGAAGGCAACAATGTTGACAACGACTGGTCCAACGGCCTGCTGAGTCTGCTCAAGCGCGAAAGTGACAAACCGTGGGCGATTGTCGTCATCAGCAAAAGCGGCGGTACGCTCGAAACAGCTGCAACATTCCGGTTTTTCCTGCGTGAACTTAAAAACGCGTTCGGTGAACAGAAGCTGCCTGAACTTGTGGTTCCAGTAACCGGGGAAGTCGGAAAGCTGGCCAGCCTTGCAGATACGATCGGCTGTCAGGATCGCTTCCTTGTTCCCGACGGAGTTGGCGGCCGGTTCTCGATCTTCTCACCGGTAGGCCTGCTTCCAGCCGCGCTGCTGGGAATCGATGTCGTGGCTTTGCTGGAAAACGCGGCGGCCATGAACGATCATTTCCGCAACTCACCGGCCGGCCGGAACGTCGTGCTCGATTATGTCGCCATCAATCATCTGCTCGAGCGCAAACGGGGCTGCCACACGCGACTTCTGACCGCATGGAGCAAATCACTAGAGTCTGTCGGACTGTGGTACGATCAGCTGCTGGCCGAGTCGCTTGGCAAAGCGGAGCAGGGGGCGCTGCCTCTTACGGTTGTGAACACCCGGGACCTCCACTCCAGAGCCCAGCAGCACCAGGAAGGCCGGCGCGACAAAATCGTCAACAACCTGATTGTCGACAAATGGCGGACGGATCCGATTCCAGTCGGCGAAAGCGACTGGAACGAGGATCAGCTGAATGAGATCGGCGACCGTACTTTGCCGGACATCATGACCGCGGCAATCGAGGGAACCAATGAAGCTTATCGAGAAGATCTCCGTCCCACGACAGATATTCATCTGCCGGGCGTAAACGAGACTTCCATCGGGCAGTTGTTGCAGATGTTCATGCTGGCCACCGTCGTCGAAGGACGGTTGATGGGCATCAATCCGTACGGTCAGCCCGGTGTCGAAAAGTACAAAAAGAACATGAACAGGCTGTTACGCGAACCCGTAACGACATAGGCAAAGGAAAACGAAATGTCAGTCGAAATCACCTGGTTTGGTCATGCGACGTGGATGATCACTGCGGGCGAACACAAGATCCTCATCGATCCGTTCCTCAACGATAATCCCGTCGCATCGGTCAAAGCAAAGGATGTCAGCGCCGACGTAATCCTGATTTCCCACGGCCACTTTGATCATATCGCCGATGCCGAGGCAATTGCCAAAGCAACCGGCGCAACGGTTGTTGCGATCTATGAAATTGCCCAGTGGCTCGCGGCCAAAGGGGTGGAGAATACGATCGGGATGAACATCGGCGGATCCGTCAGCCAGCCGTTCGGTTCGGTAAAAATGACTCCAGCGATTCACAGTTCGGGATTGCCCGATGGCAGCTACGGCGGTGAAGCGGCAGGTCTTCTGCTGACGATCGGTGACAGGAAGCTCTACTTTGCCTGTGACACGGCGTTGTTCTCGGACATGGCACTCATCGGAGCAGCCGGTTTGGATGTAGCCGTTGTTCCGATCGGTGACCTGTTCACGATGGGTCCGGAAGATTCGATCGAGGCAATCAAACTGTTGAATCCTGTGACGGTACTCCCGACACACTTCAACACGTTTCCGCCTATCGAACAGGACCCGGAAAAATGGGCTGCTGACGTTCAATCGCAAACCGGTGCGACTCCGGTCGTACTCAAACCCGGCGATTCGCATCAGATCGGCTAGGGTGAAAACGGGGCTACCATCGAGGGGCTCAGAGAAAAGGCATTTGATATGAAGTTTAGTACCAGCAGATTGTGTTCGCTTTTTTCCGCGCAGGTTTCGTTCGCTGCGACAATCGTTCTCTTCGTGTTCGCGCAATCCACCGCGAACGCCCAAACAGCTCAATGGAAGTTCAATGAGGGCGATCAGTTCTCTGTGACGATGACGCAGTCATCGGAAATCACCAGCAACCTGACGCTGGCGGATGTGGACGATCAGGACAAGATCGGTCGAACCGCCAGGAGCGAACTGATCCTGGACATGGACTGGCAGGTTACAGCGATTGAGGATGGAAACGCGATCGTGGAGCAGACGATCAGTAGAATCCGCGTCGTTGCGGATACTGGCTCAGCGTCTGAAGATGAGATCTCAATTGACACTTCCAGCGATGATCCGCTTCGGGGAATCGCCGGTAGCCTCCGGACGCAGATGAAGTCACTTATCGGTCTTGCGTTTGACGTGACAATGTCTCCGCGGGGCGAAGTTATTGACGTAACCGTTTCCGATGAAACACAGGAAGCGCTGCGGGCAATTCCCGGCTCTATGCAGATTCGTCAGATGATGACCGCAGAAAGTATGGCCGACCTCTACGGCCAGGCCGTTGTCGTGCTCCCTGAAGACAGTCTTGAAGAAGGACAACCCTGGGAAACCAGCGCACAAATTGGAACGGCTATGGGTGCTGTTTCGAGAACGAACCGCTACACCTTTGCAGGAATGCAGGAAGTTGATGGACGGTCGCTGGCAAGCTTCGACGTTGTAACAACCCTCGAGCCTGTTGCGACCGAAGGAGAAACCCCTGAATCGCGACTGGTGGACTTCGAGGGCGGCGGTACGATGATGATGGACCTTGAAGCAGGCCATTTCGTTTCAAGCACGGCATCAAACGTAATGAACACGGAACGAGAGTACTTTGACAAGACCATCGTGACCACTGTCAGTTCTGATGTCGAAATGCAGATCGAGAAGAAGTGATGGAACCCGGATCCGATCCGACCGTATCAAAAGACGAGCCTTCACCCGTTGAATTCGTGACAGTTTGCACTGTCGATGAGATCCCGAAGGGTGAAGGTCGTGCATTCGAAATCGACGACAAAGTCATCGCTGTATTCAACGATGCAGGATCATTCCGCGCAATCGATGACATGTGCCCGCATATGGGTGCCTCTCTAGCTACCGGATATTTTGATGGTCAGGTCGTAACATGTCCCTGGCACGCCTGGCGGTTTGACACCTGTGACGGCTCATGGTGCGACAACCGCCGACTGAAAATCCCGACCTATGAAGTCCGGGTTGCCGGAAATGATGTGCAGGTGAGACCTGAGCCGATCGTGATCTCGGATGAACTGGAGGTCCGCGCGGGCCAGCAGAACTCTGATTCGGGTGACACTGCGGAGGAAACCGGTATTCCGACCGGAGCTGCCCATGAAGACGGGCCCGGTTCGGCGCAGGCTACGAATTCTGAAAACGAGTCGAACAGCTCGGATAGAACAGACGTAACACTAGAGGCGTTCCAGAATTTGATTCGTGATATGTATCACGAAAAGGACGTTGCCCGGGGAATCTCCGGCACTTTCATGTGGTTGATGGAAGAGGTAGGCGAACTCGCTTCCGCATTACGTGATTTCGAAGGCGAGCCCAACGAAAAGAACAAAGTTGAACTCGCCAGAGAGTTCGCAGATGTTCTCGCGTGGCTGGTAACCATTGCCAACGTGGCAGAAATCGACCTTTCTGCGGCGGTGGCTGAGAAGTACGGCTCAGGCTGTCCAGGCTGCACAGAGTTCGAATGTACCTGCCCGGATGCCGAAAAACCCTGATTCGGAACTGAATACCCTACAGCCTCAAAGCGCAACCTTCCTGCTATGACACCTTCCTGCCATGACACGGGATGTGAACTGATGCACCAGACTGCGGGGTTTATTCGGGTTGTTGTCGTCGGAGGTCTGCCTTTCAGTCGGGACCGCCGAGGGCCCGTCGTCTCGAAGAGCAATTGAACGTGACACCGCTTCCCGTTGGATAGCTGGAAACGGTTCGTTTGATTATGCTTTGTGTTTCCCGACAGGCGGTTTCAAGTCCAGCAATTAACGCAACTTAGACGCCTCACCGTTATTACGATTTCAGGCAGTTTGCTTCCATGCCAGCTTCGCAGTTCAATCTCGGCAATTCACTGGCTGCGACCCTCAAGACTGTTCTGCCGGTCATTCTCATCGTGATTTGTTCGCTGGCCTGGCGTCACGCTGCCGCTGCTCAGGACAGTGCCCCTACAGCAGCTCCGTCCACCCGATCGTCAGACGAGCTCCTGGCGTTCGTTCCTGATGACGGAATCGTGACCAGTGTCAGACTCGGGTTCGATGGAAATTTGAAACTGGGACACTTCAGTCCGGTTACTTTTTCTTTCACGTCAGAGGCTGGTTCCCGACCGGTCGATCGTTTTGAGATCACCTGCCGCGATGGAGATGACACTCCTGTCACCTATCAGGGAGAGCTCTTGTACTCAGCAGGGCAGAGCAGTGTCGCTCAAGGCTGGGTTCGGCCCGGAAGAAATGGCGGCACGATCGCCGTTCGCCTGCTTTCCGGTGAAGAAGAAAAAGACGCTTTCGAGATTCCAGTGATCTCTTCGACCGCAACCAACATTGCTGCCACTCAGCCGCTGATTCTCGCCGTCGATATCGACTCGAAATTTGTGGAGCTCGTTGAAGACTCGATTCTTGCGGACGAAAGATATGCGCCGATGCTGGTTCGGACTCACGATCTGCATGAGCTGCCATTAACGGCTTTCAGCTACGACAGCATTTCAATGGTCATGATTCCGGTAGACACGGACCTTCCTGCCGAAACAGCTGCCAAACTTCGGGAGTGGGTTGCCGACGGAGGCCACTTGATCCTCATTGCCGGCGGAGAACGAGTTGTAAGTGACAGCCTTGCAGAACTGGTTCCGGGCGAAGTGGACGGCACTGTCGAAACCGATGGAGATGAGCTACGCCGACTTGCCAAAGTTGATACGCCGCTCGTTGCAGAGGACGGCCAGATGTTGCTGGTTGCGAATATCGAGTCAGCAAACGGCATTACAACGCTATTTGACGACGAAGTGCCCGTTATCGTCAGAGCAGCAGATTGCTTTGGAAAGGTCACGTTCTGTGCGGTTGATCTGACCTCCGCACAATTTCAGGAGTGGCCCGGAGCGAAAGCCATCATCCGCGAAGTCTTTGACGGCACTTTGGATCGCAGATCCAACGAGCGGGATTTGTCCGACAGTGTTCTGCATTCCGGTTACGAAGACATGACCGGACAGCTGCGGGCTCCACTGGACCGGTTTTCTGACGTCCGGTTCATTTCATTTACCGGGGTTGCGCTGTTGATCGGATTGTTTATTCTTTGCGTAGGCCCGGGAGACTATTTCCTGCTTCGCAAAGTATTCGGCAAGATGGAGTTGACCTGGGTGACACTGGGACTGATGGCGACAGGTTTTTGTGTTCTCGCATGGCTGGCACAGAAGTACACAAAACCGGACAGCATCAGAATCAACCAGGTTGAGATCGTTGATATTGATGTTGCAAGCGGCACCGCGCGCGGCTCGATCTGGTCCAATATGTACAGCCCTGCTACTGAAGAAGCAGACCTTAAACTAGCAGCCACAACCTCCACGGGAATGGTCCCTGCCTCCAGCCTTCTGACGTGGCACGGCATTCCCGGAAACGGGTTGGGTGGAATGCAGAACATCTCAGCTGCAGCTCTGTTCCGTCAGGAATATTCTCTGAACATAGACGACCCTGGCGGCAACCCGGTCAGTGAACTGAGTGGCGTTCCACTTCGTGTTGCGTCCTCCCGGGGATTTTTCAGCAGATGGCGCGCGGAGAACTCACTGCCGATAAATCACAACCTGACCTTTGACCTGGCCAACGTTGCGACGGCGAAACTGGATGGATCGTTTACGAATCCTTTTGATCAACGACTGAAAAACTGCCGCATTATGTATCGCGAGTGGGTTTACGTACTTGCGCGACCGCTCGAACCGGGCGAGACCATCGACATCAAATCAGAGATGGACGAAAAGACGGCCAACAACTACTTCTCACGCCGTGTGGCGGAGGAATCCAAAGGAACAACTTCCGCCTGGGATCCGGGTGATCTCGACCTTGGAAGAATCACAGACGTAATGATGTTCTACCGGCTATCCGGAGGCCTTGCATTTACGGGTCTGACACACAGCTACCAGTCCTATTTCGACCTCAGCCACCTACCTGATTTGAATCGGGCTGTTTTTGTTGCCGAACTTGATGTTCCTGCAACCGGACTTGAGGTTGACGGGACTTCAGATGACGAGAGCTTTGACCGCAAGTTCACCATCATCCGCCTTGTCCTGCCAGTTAAAACCGACTGATACCGACTGCCTGCCCCAGGCAAAGAAGCAACCGGAGACTTCCGTGATCAAAACCGAAAACCTGACGAAAAAGTATGGTGAGATGTTCGCCATCAAATCGATCAACCTCGAGCTCAACAACGGGGATCTGTTCGGTTTTATCGGGCCCAACGGAGCCGGCAAGACTACAACGATGCGTATCATCGCCACGCTTCTGGAACCCAGCTGGGGTGAGGCGTACGTCTGCGGACATTCGATCTACAACGAACCCAAAGAGATTCGTCGACTGGTCGGCTACATGCCCGACTTTTTCGGAGTCTACGATGACATGAAGGTCATCGAATATCTCGAGTTCTTTGCAGCGGCATACCGGATCAAAGGAGCAGCCCGCCGGGAAAAGTGTGATGAGATGCTCCAAATCGTTGACCTTGATTTCAAACGGGATGCTTTCGCCAACACGCTTTCGCGAGGTCAGACACAGCGACTCGGACTCGCCCGTGTACTTCTACATGACCCGCAGGTCCTGCTACTTGACGAACCACTCTCCGGTCTCGACCCGCGGGCAAGAATCGAGATGCGAAACCTGTTGAGACGGCTCGGCCAGACAGGAAAGACCATTATCGTTTCGAGCCACATTCTTCCCGAGCTCGCGGACGTTTGTAACAAGATCGGGATTATCGATCGTGGCGTTATGAGCCACGCTGCTGAAGTGACCGAGGTTATGAAACTGGTCAGGCAACAGACTATTCTTCACGTCGGCGTCTCTTCCGACCTCGAGGCAAAGGCAACCGAACTCCTGCTCGCCGATGAGATGGTCGAGTCTGTGCAGAAGGGAGATGGTTACCTGCTCGTCACGCTGAAACGGCTCGAAGCCGACTACTCGAACCTCGCGAGTCTGTTGATTTCAAACGGAATCAATCTTCATCTTTTCAGTGAGGAGCAGATCGATCTCGAGTCGGCGTTCATGGCACTGACCAAGGGCACTGGCGTCAACTTCTAGTTCAGAAATACGGTTGAGGTGTTCCGCCTCACGGCCTTTATCTTCTTGAACGGCTGTAGAAGTGAGAGACAGAACCTTTCACGGCAGGACGCGAACCCGGATATTTTTGAATCGGATCGGCGCGCTTTCTGCTTCGAGGACGATGTAACCACTTGCCGGTGTACAACCGGTTCCACCGGAAACTTCATGTCCGTTCACCCAGAGCCGTACTTCACCGTTGATTGCCCGGATGTAGTAGTGATTCCACTCACCGAACCCGTTGCTGTGATCTGAGGACGGGAAACTTCGTTTTCCGTTTGGAGCCGCGGGAGGAAATGGCGTCATGTCTGCAATTCCGCCGACCGGAAAAACGTCGCCGTTGGTTGTAAACCAGTCAGGCTTGCTGCCGCGACTTTGCTCCCAGTCTTCTGCATAACCGTGATCGAGAATCTGAATCTCGATTCCCTGCGGCAAAGCACCCGGTTGAAGTGCCTCCAGAACGTCCCCGGGGGACCAGACGAAAACGCCTGAATTTCCGGAGCGACGCTCGTGCTGCCACTCCATCACCAGCTCGAAATTCGTGTACTGCTCCGTCGTTCGCAAGCCACCGTTGCAGTTGCCGTTGCAAACGATCTCCTCATTCGCGGAACTCCACGTGTCTTCCTTGCAATTTACGTTCACGAAATCATCGAATGTAAGTTCCAGCCAACCATCTTCAGTTCCGGTAATCAAAGCGGCTGCGTCCACTCCGGCAGTCTCCGCACGATCTGCATCTCCGGTCGTTTCAGCGACCTCTGTTTCCTGTGCTCTAACCGGGGATTCCACCAGCCAGGCAGTTGAAAACAGCAGCACGAGGAATATGTTGACAGACCAGTTCATATCTTGCTCGACATTCTTTTCTATACAGACACTGCGGCTTCAGGCGCAAAAAAAGGCTGCCGGAATCATTCCGGCAGCCCGATTGTAAAACACGCGGCAGGATATTGCGCTGTTCTAGAACAGGATTACTGTGTCGAATCCGATGATTGTCTGTCCGTTATCAACGGCAGCCGCTCCCCAGTCCCAGCGAAGCTCGGGACGGAACATCAGGTTAGGCGTCGGACGATAGTTGGCACCGATCGTAAAGTCATAGGTGGAACTCGTCGGACCACCGAAAATCTGATCCGATTTCCACCATTCCAGACGTGCTCCGACACCGAGGCAGGGTGTGATATCGCGGAACAGATACTGGACCAGTGCGAAAGCGTTGTCATCCTCGATGTTATAGTTGTTGAACTGCAGGACGTACTGGGTACAGCCGGTGAGCTGCATCTTTGCGACGGCACTTGAGAAGATCCCTGTACCGCGATATCCGGTGTCGCCTGCTGAAGTCGTCAACGCCAGGTCGATGAAAGGACCGACGCTGCGACGGGTGCCAAGAACGACGTTTCCGCCATCGTTGTTTTCAAAGGCGGTTTCCCAGCCGGCTGTTGCACCGATGATGTAACTTTGATCGCCACTTACCCGACGCTCTGCCAGGATACCGCTCATCGTGAACGGCTCGTTGAAGTAGCGTGTGTAGGTATGGCTGTAAAAGAAGTTGTTCGGAGCACCAACACGCTCAAAGCCGAACGGCGAGAAGAACTTACCGAGTTTCACATCCCACATTGCATTTGACGCCTGAAGATAGGCCTGTGGCAGTGCGAATCCGAAAGATCCGTTGTCCCAGTCGTTATCCCAACCGTCCGGATTGCCTGTCGGCGGGTTTCCAATCGCTTGAACATCCTGAGCATCGAGGCCGTACAGTCCGTCGATTCTGAAACCGCGCGACCAGTTCATGCTGTCGTAACAGGTGGACTTTTCGGCGTAGAGCCAGATCTGCTGTGCGTTCCATTCGTTTCGCAGATTGTTGAACATGATGTTGTCACGGTTATGAAAACCGATCTGCGCCCATCCACCGACCGTCAGACCGCCCGGAGAAGTACCGAACAATCTCTTGACGCAACCCTGCCTGCAGGGCAATCCGGTCTGGCAGCAGTTGTTGTAGCAGTAGTCAGGTGCGGCGACGGCTTTGTCGGCAACGCTCAACCCCGGTTCGATCACGCTTTCGGGCGCCTGGAAGTAGTCCGTTCCCGGTGCAGTCTGAACTGGCTCAAACGAGTAGTTAGATGCATCGGAAACCGGTGCGGGCGGACTCTGCACCGCAGCTTGCGGAGGTGCGACCTGCTCCTCCTGACGGGCAGAGGCGAACAGAGTGTTTCGCTGCATGCCGGGCGGAGTCGGAACATATTGTGTTTCCGGCGTCCGGTTCGCCTGAGTCTGCAGTGAAATCGGAGGCGCTGTGTCGCGCCACGGATAGGAAGGATTGACCACCGGCGGTGCCGGAGTCGTTTGAACTGAATTCTGGTTTGCCGGTGTTACCGCCGGCAGAACGAGCTGACCTGCGGCTGCAACCGGAAAGACGAATCCGATCGCAAGACAGATGCTGATTATTCCCTTGCGCATGATAGCCACTCCATCGGGCTTATCGTTGAACGACTTGTGAGGGTCGTTTCAACAACAGCAACATTACTTTCGATACTTCACGTACAGGTTGTACGGTTTATGTTGCAGGTATCGGAATGACGGGAATCAACGATCAAACGTGCAGTTCGTTTGCAGGTCGATTCGCCTGCGGAGAAATTGCAGCCTGTTCGGGCAGTGCGGCAGGCGTAAAGTTTGAGGGCTACAGCGTAGACAAATCACGCTTGCGCGTTAAAAGCTGCCGGTTATCCGGCTTGCAACGCAGGAGCAGGGGAGGGCTGCCCCTACGTTCAGGGGCCGATGACACCACTTGAGTGCTGACGCTCCGCATAAAGTACTCGGGAATCTTGGCGGCAGGTTGTCCGGCCGTATCGATACACGACCGCTACCTGTAAATGAATCTTGCCTTGATCAGCTTGCCATGATCAATTTGCCACGATCAACTCGCAACGTCTTCAACGGAGAACATCGCGTTGACATAGGTTTCGACATCAAACGCGGCCAGCGCGTCAGGAGTCTCGCCAAGACCGATGAACTTCACCGGAAGATCAAATTCCTCCCGAATCGGGATTGCGACGCCACCTTTAGCCGTGCCGTCAAGTTTTGCCAGAACAATTCCTGTGCAGCCGGCCGCTTCAGAAAAGCCACGTGCCTGGCTGATGGCGTTCTGGCCTGCGGTTGCATCAAGGACCAGCAGGACTTCATGCGGCGCATCCGGGATGACTTTGGATATCACGCGCCGGATTCTGCCGAGTTCTTCCATCAGATTGCTTTGCGTCTGAAGTCTACCTGCGGTGTCAATGATGCAGATATCGGCCCCGGAATCGCGTGCTGCCTCGGCGGCCTTATAAGCTACACTGGCAGGATCACTTTTGTCACGTCCTTTGATAATCTCCGCACCCAGCCGTTCAGCCCAGATAGACAATTGTTCGACAGCCGCGGCGCGGAACGTATCACCAGCCCCGAGCACGACCTTCTTACCTTCACTGGTGAACCGGTGGGCAAGTTTTGCGATTGAAGTTGTCTTACCGGAACCGTTGACGCCCACGACCATAATGACGGTCGGGGGTGAGCCGGAGTAACGGATCTCCGCGTCCTCCTGCTTCATGATCTCGCGCACGGTTTCTTTGACGGAATTGATCAAGTCCTCCATCATCACTTTGCGCCCGCGGAATGACGACTTGATACCGTCACGAATCCGCGAGGCGGGGCCGTTACCCATGTCGGTTTTAATCAATCGCTCGTACAACTCGTCGAGAAATTCATCATCGACCAGCCGCCCTTCTTTACCGACAAGGTCGCGGATATCCGTATTGAGAACCGCAACCGTCTTCTTAAGAGCAGTTTTAAACCTGCCGAAGAATCCTCGTGGTGCGTCCTCTTCGGGCACTTCCCCGGCGGATGTTTCAGACTCACCCTCAGACGGCGGCGGAGACGAAGCCTGTTCTTCCTGACGCGGTGCTTCAGGCGGTTCAGGTGACTCCGGTGCAGGTTCTTTCTTCTTTTTTCCGAATGGATTCCAGAGTGCCATTTTGATCCCGGGGTGCTCGCGCCTCGGCGCGTGAATTTGCCAGAAAATTAGATCCACATTCTACGCGCGCCCCCTGTTTTTGACGACCGCAACGTGCCTGCTGAATGGTGATCACCGAAATATCACTGCGTTTCGTCGTTCGAAATCCCGTTTTCCACCTCATCCGACGGAGGAGGACTCCCGGATTCGGCTGGAGTAGAACGACTGGATTTCATGAGCCGGTCCAGAACTCCGTTGACGAACTGAAAGGAGTTGTTTGAGCCATATCGCTTGGCGAGATTTATCGCCTCGTTTATCGCGACACGGTCGGGGGTTTCAGAATACAGAATCTCATAGGCTCCCAGCCTCATGACGTTTCGATCTGTCACCGCCATACGGGAAAGCTTCCAGTTCTCGGCGGTGGACTTCAATCTCTGGTCAATCTCCTCCCGCTTTTGCTCCAGACCGTCCAGCAGATTGTTGGCGAAGTCTATCAATTGCCGGTCCCCGCCCAGTCTTCGGGCGATAAACAGCTGCCTGGTCGCACGATCTACCCCTGGATTCAAATCCTCTTGAAACAGGACCTGCAGGACAATTTCGCGAGCGCGGCTTCTTCGTGACATGGTATTCCGGCGATTAGGAGTTTCGGTTATCAGGGACAACCGTCTGGATCATCCTGTCAGAATAAATAGGAGATCAGGACCAGCCATCGAGCTGTTCGAAAAGTCTGACCATGTTGATAGCGGCGATTGCGGCTTCTTCGCCCTTGTTGCCAACGTCGCCTCCCGCACGCGCCGTTGCCTGTTCGACGGTATTGCATGTAAGCAATCCGAATCCGATTGGAATTCCTGTCCGTCCGGAAAGGCGTCCCAGCTCATTGCTGACTGTTGTATTGATATGCTGATCGTGCGTTGTCTCACCGCGGATAACACAACCAAGACAGATAACAGCATCAACTTCGCCGCCGTCGACGACTCGACTGGACGCCAGAGGAAGCTCCCACGCCCCGGGGACTCTCGCGATGAGTATGTCCTCGTCGGCTACTCCGTTTTCACGAAGAGTTGAGATCGCTCCGGCAAGCAGCTTTCCGGTGATGTCCCAATGGTATGTCGAGACAACGATGGAAAAACGGGTACCGTCGATGGAACCCGCATCACCACGCAGATCCGGACCGGAAAACTCCAGTCCCGGGATCTCCTGTTCCGTTTCCTGATTTTCAGGCTGGTGAACCACTATGTATTCCTGAATGCGACCTTGTCGAACTGAGCCGGCCCGTCCTTCAATCCGACGAACCAAACAAAAAACCCGGAGCGGTT
>JBCCFB010000035.1:0-32129 GCA_039029995.1 Planctomycetota bacterium | reverse complement strand
GCCAGCATCAGTGCCATTGCAACGAGAACTGCAACCAGTGTTATCGCCAGCCACTTGCCACCGACAAAAAAGAATCCGGTGGCAGCGGGTGGCCAGAGGGAGCTCCAGAAGAACAGCAACAGAAATGCTGTGCCACAAAGATAGGGTCCGAAAGCAAGTTCACTGCGTCTGGTCGCTATGAACTGGACCAGAGTGATCAACATCCCGCCAACGGGAGCAAGGAAAAAGGTAAGTACGGCTGCCTGCCAGCCAAGGAATGCTCCGATCATCGCCATCAACGTGACATCGCCGAAACCCATCGCTTCACGCTGCATCGCCCAGCCGGCAACGATTCTAACCGACCAGACGAGGCCGCCACCTACACCGAGCCCCACAACAGCCCCGAAGAGGCTGTTCCAGTACACATCTTTGCTCAACAGGTACCAGGCAATCGCGATGTAGATCATCAATGCGATCCACAGGCCGCACAGGAACCAGGTGACCAGCCTCGGGCCGCGGGTAACATCCCGACCGACTTTGCATTTTGTTTTCCTTGGCGGCCGTATCACACTACCCAGCGCGAAACGAATCTTGTCGTAGACGCTTCCGTCCAGCTTCCACGTGAACGGAAGCAACGCAAAGCACCAGACTGTCAGTATTCCAGCTGCAACAAGAAGGCCATAAAAATCGTGGTGCCAGTAGCCGCCGGGAATCTCATCAGGAGAGCAGAACGTAATAGACTGCCAGATGCCCGGGCCGAGTTGTTCAGGAAGCCGGAAGCCGGGCAGTAGAGTCGCGATTACCAGCGCAATCAACGTGCCTGAGATCGTGACTTTGTCAGGGATCGTCTTTTCATCGAAGTCAATAAACGTGGCAATCGTCATCAGTACGATGAGGATCGTATGCCCCCAGAACCATGCTTCGGTCGTTGCCGAATGCTGCCCTGAAAAACCGAGTAGTCCTCCATCACGCTGCCAGATAAAAAAGAGCGGAAGGCCGACAGCAAACGCAACTTCAATCAGCAGCGGTCGCATCCAGAAACCGGCGCCGAAGATCTTTGAATCTCGTGATTTCAGGAACCAGCCTATGACAGGAATGAAGTCCAGAGGCGAAGCGGGGGTGAGCTTCTGGTTTTCGTTGGCCGATTCCTGATAGCGACTGCGGCGAAAAAACTGCCATGGGCTGACCGGAAGGATCGAATTCCAGAACCATCGCCATTCGTAGATCGCGTAGTTGCAGAACGCGCCGACCAGAAGTCCGATGACCGCCAGCGTAGCGATTTGTGTGGTTTCTGAACTTATCAGGTCGAGAATCATGGATGGCAATGTCCGTGATCAACGCCGATTGTCCGCGCGACCACAGTTTTCAGTTGTTAAGTGCGTCTGGAGGTTTATCGACACCTGTGGCCCAGCGGGCGATAGCGTCTGCAATCTCTTCGGGAGACAATTCAGTCGTATCGATCGAGTAATCGGCACAGTCGATATAAGTCGAAAGCCTCCGGCCAAGAACGGATCGTACTTCGGCCAGCCCCCCTTCTTCAGTCAGGTCAGGCCGCTGCGTTCGACTTGAATCATCTCCTTTGATTCTTGCCCAGAGCACTTCAGCCGGAGCGTTAAGGAAAACCGTCTTGCCCGAAGAAATCATCGACTGGTTTTCTGCGGTCATTATCGCTCCGCCACCAAGCGAGACCACGATTGAAATCGGAGATTCATCAGTTTCGGTTGATTCAGAGGCGTCGTCGTTTGCGACGAGTCCGGAGATTACAGACGTTTCCATCCGGCGAAACGCAGGCTCTCCCTCAGACGCAAAAATCTCCGAGATCGCTTTTCCGGCCTTTGCCACGATGAGATCATCGGTATCAACAAACGGACAGCCGATTCGGGAAGCGACAAGCGGAGCGATGGTTGATTTTCCACTGCCGCGATAGCCATTCAGAAAAAGGATCATTGGAATTCCGCGGGGTCGGCAGTCCAGCCGATTAATAGCGCGCTGCGCTGATGGCGCGTTTGACTTCGTAACGAACGAGTTCAATATCGGCATCCCTGCCGGTAAAGTGTTTGAACTGGGCTGCCGCCTGACGGACGAACATATCGACGCCGGTGATTGTCAGGCAGCCGTGCTCTCGCGCTTGTTTGACAAACAGAGTCTGTTCAGGGTTGTAGACAGTGTCAAAAACGACCATCCGGCTGGTAAACCAGCTTCCGTCGTAGGGAGTCTCATCCAGGTTGGGATGCATGCCGACGGGAGTACAGTTGATCAGGATCCGGCATTCGAAATTCTGACGACCCGGCCAGTCGATCGCTTTGCATTCCAGTTCGTTGGCAAGTTCCTCGCCTTTCCGGAAATCGCGAGCTGAGATGTGAACTTCCGCGCCGGCCCGCTTCAGCGTTGTCGCAATCGCCCGGGCCACGCCGCCCGCTCCAAGTATCAGTACCTGTTTGTCTTGGACTCCGCTATGGTCATTGGCGTGAGTCGCGATCGCCGACTCAAGGCTTTCAATCGCAGCGCGGCAGTCGGTATTGAACCCGAATGCATTGTTGCCTTTAAAGACTACCGTGTTGGCTGCCTTTACCGACGCAACATCGTCGTCGAGGACATTGACGTTGCGCAGGATCGTTTCTTTGTGCGGGATGGTGACACTCAGGCCCCGCACGCCCATCTCGGGGCAGATCTGAATAAAGTCGTTCAAGTATTCGGCCTGCACACGGAAGGGCAGGTAGATCATGTTGAGATCTGCCTTGCGGATCTGTGCATTGTGAACGACAGGAGACAGGCTGTGCTCGACAGGGTCGGCAATGACTCCGAGAACCTCTGTCTCGGAGTTGATGCGGTCGTAGTTGAACTCGTTGGCCATCTGCTTGTAACTGAGCTGGCCGGGAGCCATCTGGCGATCCTCATGGAATGTGGCGTACGTCATCGGGGCGCCAAAGCGACCACACAGAATGCGCGACGGCATTCCCAGCTCACCCATGCAGAATGCAACCGTGGGGACTTCCGAGTCACGGCATAGTCTCAGCGCCCGGATGTTATCCAGAGGATTGTTTGCCATCGTGGCGATCTTGACGATGTCCGGGTCCAGTCCACACAGTTTCTCGTGGATGTCATCGAGATGTTCCGGTGTCTCGTCAAAGTTGTGGTAGCTGATAATCCGTTTGGTTGATCCGTAGCGCGGAATGTTGGAAGCGATGTCCCACTCAAGATCCACATAGTCGGCCTGGTCAGCGATGGCTGTCCGCAAAAGGGTCCGGCGATCATCCTCGGATCGCATCCACTTTCCGCCGTCCGCCGGTCGCCGGCACGTCGCAACCACCTGACAGGGACGGTCATCGAGCAGTCGTCTCAGGTTTACGGGGCGGCGGATGTAGTCGAGTCGAAGCTCGACCACTTCAACTCCCTGTTCCGCGAGATGGGCATGTTCCGCAATCATCATGCGGTGTCTGCCGCGACCGATACTTACGCAAATCATTGATGAAGAGACTTTCCCTGGACGTAAGCGAAATCGCTTGGGTGATAACCATTTCTGAACTGTTGTTCGCACCCCCCGAACGACCACCGCAGGGATATCAAACTAACAGCTGGAATTATAGAAAATTTGCGATGAGTAAAAGGTATCTGACGTGTTCAGAGCACACGAATCGAAACGGTTTCCTGTGGCCTGGTTCCCCGTAGCACTCCACTTGTCCCATTTTGATTGAAACCGGAGCCGATTTAAATAGCCGAAAAGCGTCTCATGTGGATCAATATCCGGCCGGGGGCAATCGACAGCGGATCAGATTCGTCCGAATCGCCGGTCCAGTTCCTCTCTGGAAAACATCAGGCTTGTAGGTCGTCCATGTGGACAATGATGAGAATCCTGACAGAGATCGCGATGCTGCAACAATGCGTCAATTTCTTCGGGCGTGAGTTTGTCTCCGGCCTTTACCGCTGCCTTGCACGAAATCATATGCAGCAGTTCATCAACGAGGTCGCGCCGGTCAACCTGCGCTCCGTCGTCCATCAGGCTGTCGATTACATCGCGTAACATTTCAGCGGGGTTGTGATTGGCCAGCATTGCCGGGTAGGCCGAAACGATCACGGTGTCACCGCCGAATGGTTCGACGACGATTCCAATCCGCTGCAAAGTCTCCGCCTGCTCCAGCACCGCAGCGCATTCTGCAGGCGGGAGAGTTACTGGTTCGGGTACCAGGAGTTTCTGCGTCTCCAGAGATTGCTTCAGCACCTTGGTCCGCAATTGTTCGTAGATGATCCGTTCGTGAAGAGCATGCTGATCGATCACGAGCATGCCTTCGGCTGTTTCCTGGATCAGGTAGGTGTTGTGAACCTGAAGAGCCAGCGGCCGTGCTTGCCCCGGATGGGCGGCGTGGTGGTTTTCCAGTTCCGATGCGCCGCTTGCAGGATCCTGTGAGCCCGAGCCGTGCGTTTCAATGCCCTGTGTTCCAAAATCCTGTGTTCCAATGCCCTGTGTGCCAATGCCCTGTGTGCCAATGCCCTGTGTTCCAAAGTCGTGGGATGTTGCGGGTGCAGAATGGACGGGTGCTTCGTCACCGGGAAACCTGATGTCTGATGCCGGCGTCGCAGGCGCGGTTCGCTCAAGTGATTGAAGGTGCTGCGAAAAGGCTTCGCGAGGGCCTGATGTCCAATCCATGGACGGGGCAGGGGAGTTGAATTCGATCTTCTCCTGCTGGTCGGGTGCCGGCGCTGCTGCAGGCACGACGTTGGTTGTCACTGTCGCCGCCGGCGCGGGAGCCTGGTTGCGATCCCGACTGAGCCGCGCACTGGCAGTCAGATCCGTCGAAAGAAACTTGCTGCGTAACGTGCTGAGCAATTGTCTGTAAAGCTCGCCCCCATTTTGAAAGCGAACTTCCAGCTTGGCTGGATGAACATTGACGTCAACCAGTTCAAACGGCATCGATAGGCGCAGAAAGCAGACAGGAAACCGGCCGACCATCAACAGGCCGCGGTAGGATTCGCGGAGTGCATGCTGCAGAGATTTGTCACGGATGTAACGGCCGTTGAGGAACAGGTACTGCATCCGGTTGTGTGAGCGGCTCACCGAAGGGTCAACAACATAGCCATTGATCGAAACATCCCCGTCGGGAGTTGGAACGGTGCTGTTGACGGCAATCAGGTTGTCAGAGATCTCTGCTCCGAAAAAACCGTCGATCCTTTCGCGCCAGCTTTCGGTAGGCGGAAGGTTGTGCAACGTTTTCCCATTGTTGATCAGCGTCATCCGGATTTCCGGATGCGCAAGCGCAACACGTGTGAAGGCTTCGGCGATATGACCTTTCTCCGTCTGGCTGGTGCGGAGAAACTTGCGTCTGACGGGCGTGTTATAGAAAAGCTGGCGGACTTCCATTGTCGTGCCGACCGGCGCGCCACATGGGATAACCGGCTCACGATGGCCGCCGTTGATTCGGAGTTCAAATGCCGAGTTCTCGTCTGCAGTCCGGCTTCGAATCAGCATCTGACTGACTTCTGCAATCGAGGCGAGGGCTTCTCCACGGAAACCGAATGTCTGCACGCGAAACAGATCGTCGGCGTCACCGATTTTGCTGGTTGCGTGTGAAGTCACTGCAAGCTCAAGTTGTTCCGGAGCGATACCGTGACCTTTGTCGGTAATTCGGATCAACTCCGTTCCGCCTTGTTCAAGCGTTACTTCAATTTGGGTCGCTCCTGCATCCACCGAATTCTCGAGCAGTTCTTTGACTACGCTCGCGGGCCGTTCGATCACCTCTCCGGCGGCAATTTTGTTAATGACGCCGGCGCTTAACTGGCGGATTTGTTTTGTGGCAATCTGGCTCATAGTTTTTCCCGGGCGGCGAAAGACGATTACGGCTTAACGCAGCTGGTATTCCTTTAATTTCCGGTAGAGATTTCGCTCGCTGATTCCAAGAATCCGGGCAGTTTCCTCTCTGTTACCACCGGACAGCTTGAGCGTCTGCTCGATCATGTAGCGTTCAACTTCTTTAAGTGATTTTCCGACCATCGATACGTCTTCGCCGATCAGTTCCGCGGTTGAAGGCCCGGTTGCGTCGACCGGTGCGCTGGCAACCGGACTTGCTTCGGCAACAGGTGCAGCAGAAACAGGCGCTGGTCTGGCCGGAGCAGGTTTTGCATCCAGTAGATCGGGTGAGAGGTCGTCCATATCGAGGACACCGTCAATGTCCAGCACGACCAGGCTTTCGATCACGTTCTTCAACTGCCGGACGTTGCCTTTCCAGTGATAATCCAGCAGCCAGCGGCGCAGATCCTGTGAAAAGCTTTTGACCTTCTTGTTGTTCTTTTTCGCAGCTTGTTTACGGAAGTGATCGGCAAGAGGAAGAATGTCTTCGCGACGATCGGATAATGAGTCGAGGTGAACCGTGACAACCTTCAAGCGGAAATAGAGATCGCTGCGGAATTTTCCTTCGTCCACTGCGGTTTCAAGATCGCGATTGGTTGCCGCAATGACCCTGACGTTAACGGGGATCGACTTATTATCTCCAACACGTGTTATCTCACGCTCTTCAAGAACGCGAAGCAGTTTGATCTGAGTTGCCATCGGCATGTCGCCGATTTCATCAAGGAACAGGGTGCCGCCGTTGGCGTACTCAAACTTTCCCTGGCGGTCGGAGATCGCGTCGGTGAACGCGCCTTTGACGTGTCCGAACAATTCGCTCTCGACCAGATGTTCTGCAACTGCGCCGGTGTTGATCGCGACAAAAGGTTTTTTTCTGCGCGGGCTGTTTTGATGGATCGCGTTGGCAACAACATCTTTTCCGGTTCCGGTTTCGCCGGTGATGAGGACTCCTGCATCGGTGGGAGCGATTCGCTTCAAGCGATCTACGACTGATTGCATGCTCTCGCTGGCGTAGATCAGGTTCTCGAAACCGAATTTCTCGTCGAGTCGGCTTAGTAGTTGCTGGTTCTGACGTTTTAGCCGGACAGCACCGGCAGCTTTGTCGACGACAGCTTGAAGCCGTTTGGGTGTGATCGGCTTTTCCAGAAAATTAAACGCGCCTTCACGCATTGCCTCGACCGCGCGGGGAACCGTCGCATGCCCGGTCACCAGTACAACTTCAATGCTGTCCTGGGTCTCTCGCGCGAGACGGAGGATGTCCATGCCATCAACTTCGTTCATCATCAGATCGGTGACGACGATGTCGTAGAGATTCGCACTCAGGAGATCGCGTCCTTCGGGTCCGGAGGTCGCCATCGTGCAATCGAGTCCAATGCGTTCAAGCGATTCATTCATCGCTCGCACAAGGTCTTTGTCGTTATCCACCAGCAGAACGCGGATGGGAATCACCGGCGTCTTTTCTCCATTTTCATCCATGTCCAGATGATACCGGTTTCCCATCAGAGCGTCGACAAGCCGCATGCACGGTATGGCTGGAACGGCCTGGCGCGGTCGCCTGTTCCCGCGGCTTCGAATTTGAAATTGCGAGCCGGGCTGTATCGCCGGATTCTTTGGAGCCGTGTGACGCGGGCCCTGGTGGGTTTAATCTCCCGCAGTCCCCGGACATTGTGCCCAATCATGCACTGGACACCTGTGAACGGAGCCATGGGGGCGTAAAGTCGGGATCATCCGTTCAAACGGAGGCACGATAAAGTAGAATAAAACTGTTGGTCGAAAACGGATTCTACGGTGTTACCTCTAAGACCAAATCACCGTTTGATCGATACGTTTCGCCTTATTCTCCTTTTTTCATTAGCACGGATATCTCGTCCGACAGGTCATGCGTCAAGGTTTTATGAAAGCTGGTGCCGTTGTCATTCTGGTGGTCTGTGCTGCGCTGGTTGGCGTGGCAATGATGCTCAGTCGCTCAAGTACACCGCCTCTGGATACGAGTACTATTCTGACGTCGAAAGCGTTCAGGGCTGATTTTGTCAATTCGGTCAACGAAGCCGGCGATATCGAAAGTTCCAGCAACATCGAGCTTCGCTGCGAAGTCAAATCACGCGGCTCTTCGGGAACAGCGATTATCGAGATCGTCCCGGAAGGCACCGAGGTTAGAGAAGGTGACTTCATCTGCCAGTTCGATGACTCAGCACTGCGCGAGGAGTTGACGGAACGTCGGATCGGAGTTGCCCAGGATCAGGCGTCTGTGATCGAAGCAAAAAGCAGTCTCGATACAGCGCGCCGTACGCTGGTGGAATACGAAAATGGAATCTATGAACAGGAACGCGCGGCGCTGGACGCCGCAAAAGCGCTGGCGGAAGAGAACCTGCGTCGGGCGGTGCAGTATTTGAGACACTCCCAGAAACTTAATGCCAAGGGGTTCACGACGCAGACGCAACTGGAGGCCGATGCCTTTGCCGTCGAAAAGGCACAGCTTGATCTCGATCTTGCCATTCAAAACCTGGACGTCTACGAACGATTCACGATGGAGCGAATGCTCGCCGAGTTCAACGCGGAAATTCAGAAGCAGGAAGCCAACGTCCAGGCTGCAGAGTTTACGCTTGAGCTGAGCGAGATGAAGGAGACGGAAACCGAACAGCAGATTGCGGCCTGCCGCATTGTTGCGCCGGCCGACGGACTTGTTGTTTACGCCAACGAAAACGATCGCGATGACAGTTTTGTGATCGAAGAAGGCGCGGTTATGCGTTATGCCCAGCCCGTCGTCTACCTGCCGGATCCCGAACTGATGCAGGTGCGGACACGAGTAAACGGATCGAAGATCAATTCGATCGGCGAAGGATGTCGGGCATTGATTCGCGTGGACACCGCCCCTGAATCGCCTGTGGCCGGGGTAGTACGTCACGTGAACAAATTCTCCGAGCCACGTCGCTGGTATCAGGCTCCGATTGAGTACCAGGTCTTTGTGGACGTAACTGAACAGAGTCCACTGATCCGGTCCGGGCAACGCGGGAAGGTGGAGATCATAATCGAAGAGATTCCGAACGCAGTTCAGGTCCCTCTTTCCAGCATCGTAAGAGCCAACGAATCCTATTTCGTGCTGACACGGAATGAGACCGATGGCGAACTCACTCCGGTACCGGTGGAAATCGGTTCGAACAACGACAAGTTCATTGTCATCGAGGACGGCATCGAGCCCGGGCAGGATGTTGTCATCGACGGGGATAGTTTCGCGGACGATGTCCGCTTCCCGATTTCCGAACAGGCAGCTCAATAGTGAAACTGCTTCGCCCGACAATCTGGATGCTCGGCGTTAAAAGCCTTGTGCTGCACCCGATGCGGTCTGCGCTGACGGTTCTGGGAATTTTTATCGGCGTGGCCAGCGTGATCTGGTTGCTTGCCATCGGCGAAGGGATCAGTCGTAAGGTTCAGGAGCAGATTGAGGAACTCGGAACCAACAACATCATTCTGAAAAGCGTACAGCCGGTGACCGACCAGGTCGCTGACGGAGGCATGGCGATCTATGGCGTCACCCGCGCTGACTACGATGCTCTGAAGGATACGATTCCATCCATCGATAAAGCGCTGCGCATTCGCGATGCAAAGAGGGAACTCTACTACGGCGAAGTCAGCCGGATTGTGCATTTCATCGGTTGCACTCCGGAATACGATGAAGTCATGAAAATGGGCATTCGTAAAGGCCGTTTTCTGGAACTCAGAGACATCGAAACCGCGGACAACGTCTGCGTCTTGTCGTATGAGGTAGCAAAGCAACTCAGTCCGCTCGACGCTGATGCATGCGTGGGCTACGTCATTTCGATCCGGGACACGCCGTATCGTGTTGTCGGGGTCATGGAAAGGCGCGGCACGATGGCCGCTGTTGGAAGTTCACTTGAGGCGCAGGATTTCACGGATGACGTCTACATTCCGATCACGGCGTTCTGGGAACGGATCGGTGACTGGACGATGGAAAGATCAGCGGGGACACGGACGAACGAAGTGATCGAATTGAACCAGATCACATTCCGCGTCAAAGACATCAGCCAGGTGATCGCGACTTCCAACGCGATCAATACCATCATGGCTGAGCGTCACGAGCAAAATGATTTCGTGGTCGTAACGCCACTTGAACTTCTCGAGCAGGCGCGAACGACACGATTGATGTTTATGGCCTTCATGGGTTTGATCGCGGCGATATCGCTGGTCGTCGGCGGCATCGGCATCATGAATATCATGCTGGCGACCGTAACCGAACGAACGCGCGAAATCGGCATCCGTCGCGCGCTGGGGGCCAACAGGTCGGATATCGTGCGTCAGTTTCTCGTTGAAACGGTCGTGCTTTCCACACTTGGAGGTGTCACCGGAATCATCGGCGGCCTGGCCTGTCCTTTGATCGTGACCAGGTTGCGTGATCTGCTGACGGTCTGGATGCCCTCAACGATGGCAAGGCTGCCGGAATCTGTGGCCGACGTGGTTCCGATTATCGTGCCGCTTTCTATCCCTCTCGCATTTATGATCGCTGTTTGTGTCGGACTGGTTTTTGGAACCTATCCGGCCGTTCGAGCCGCAGGCCTCGATCCGATCGAAGCACTGCGTCACGAATAGCCAGCGCGATTTGACTCGCGTTATTCCGGCATCGGAATGCCGGAACAGAAGGCGCAGCAGCACCCGTCGTGAACTGCCCCGGAAGTTACCTCTGGTTCTTCCGGGCTGAGTTCAACGTCTCCGGGCAACTGCAACCCGGTCTCTTCACCGAAAATAAAGTCACCGGGTAAATCGAACGGTCCGTATTGGGCAGAAGACTCGGTGAACTTGTCATCCGGTATTGCTTCTACAAGCGGATTTTCCTGGTCAAAGTAACCTTTTGCAGGCAGCCAGTCTTTCACTGGAGCATCTGGTCCGGGTTGTTCCGGGGAGTCGTCGATAGCCTTTATCAATCCGCGCGTTATTGCAAAGTAGCCGATCAGCTCTTCATCGTGTTCAGTTTCCGGATCGAGTGATGTCTCTTCCGAAATCAGGATGCCCGTGTTGTTACGGTTGATATCTGTCAAACGAATGTTTGCCGTATTTGCACCGACATAGGATTGCATCCCGGCCAGAAAAACCGGTTTGTTGCTGAACTGGTTCTGGAACTGCAGACGGTAGCCTTCGTGGTCTACGCGATCAGCCGCAAACCCGGCTTCAACATCGAGTCCGTTCGTCTGGGTGATTCCGCGCTCGATGGCCAGCCAGCTGACTGTTTCGTAGCTGTGCGTACCGTCACTCAGTTCCTGTTCCTGGAGCTTGATGTCAAAGCCGCCCGTATTCGTCATCCGGACCCTCGTCGTCACGGCTGAAGGGCCATTGGTTGTGACTGTCTGTCCGAGCACGATCGGCCTGAGTTCGAAATGCGAACCGAAGCCGATTCTCCTGAAGTCGTGGTTGACGTACGAATTCTGCGCGACGATTTTCGTACCGTCCGGTAGCTGATGAGTACCGGCTTCCATGACAACATAGCTGACCTCCTCGGCGACATGAGTCCCATTGAGATAGTCCCATTCGTCAAGCTGAATTTCGAATCCGTTACTGGTAACGTTTCGAATTCGAACGGTCGTCGCGTCAGTACCGTTCAGCGAAGGCGGCCCCGCAACTACTACGGGATCGTTGTAGGTGCGATCAAACTGAACTGTTCTCCAGTTGTGAGTCAGTCGTTTGACGATCCCCGACTCGCCGACGAAGTGGGTGTTGGGCGTAAGTCTTCCTCCTATTGTGTAGAAACCAAGACTGCCGTAATCGGAATACGCGCCTGCTTTGCCGACTCCATCGACGGCAAGGTAGTACGTTCCACTGTCCAGAGTCAGGTTGATAACAGCGAACGTACGGTTAGCCGGATTCTGAGATGCGATCAGATCACCGGAACTGTTGTACAGTTTCGCTGAGACATCGAGATTTCCGAAGCCACCATAGGGGCGTACGTTCAGTGTGACCCTGCCACCGGGCGTTTCGAATTTGTACATGTCCACGTCGTCTCTGGCTGTGATTCGACCGTTGTCGAAGATCTTCAGCCCGGTCACGCGAAGATCGTGAGCGTTTTGAAACGTGTCACCGCGATCATCATGTGTGTGGAATACTCCCGTCTCACTACGTGTCATCACGGCGAGATCGTCTTCCTGATTTGTAGCTCCCGGATAGTCGCCTTGATTCCATTGAGTCAGGTTGCGGCTGTAGCCACTGCCCATCAGAGGAGCCCAGCTGGTATCACCGGAACCACCACCCCGGTAGTACTCCGTTCCGGGGCCACCATCGTGAGACAGGCCCAGTGAGTGTCCGACTTCGTGCGAAGCAAGGACAGCCGCGTTATTGCGACCCTTTGCGAACGCAAAAACAGGCGTGTCGCGGTCGTCCATGAAACTGTCGCGCAGCGCGATGCCACCGAAGTTGTCAGCAAAGCCACCGACGTGTTGCGTCATCACAACACGGATTCCGTAACGCGTATCGCCGGCCGACGACTTCACAAGATCGGAAGCGGGTGGCTGCTGCGTCGTCACGTTGACATTCAGAGGTATGAAGTCCTCTGCAACTCCCTGAAAGACACGTTGGATTTCAATCAACTCCGCATCAGTGAACTGGTTGGGCCGACCGTCTTTGTCATACGGTTCGAAGTAGATGTTGTGATTCCAGTCGTTGTTGACCGAGCGGTGCCCCGTGAAATCAAGGTAGATTGTCTTCGTTGCGTTCGGCTTGCTTTGAAGCTTGAACGTGTTTGCGAGACCATAAGGAGCCGGGTTGGACGGTTCACCAAGTGAATAGCTTCCATCGACCCACGCAGGAAACATTGCTGAAAGTACCTGCCTGTTTTCGAGGACATCGTAGTTTGCAAATCGCTCTTGCTTTCGTCTTGTCCTGCAAGTCCGTTTGCCCCCAAACGGACTCACCAGCAATGACTTGACGATTCTGAGCAAGGTGGCAGAGCAGGACGCTTTGCCGGAAGGACCGCCGAAGTCTGAATTTCGGCGCGCAGAAAATCTGAGCATGAAACCACTCCCACATCATGTTCCGGATACTCGATACGCAGGGACAAATGCCTGCAGGGGGCGGCCGGGTACGCCGCAGAGGAAGGCTGGAAGCGGTACGTCCCGAACCTCAGCCTATGGAAGCGTTCTCATACTTCCGGGCTGGTTCGGTTCGAACATTAGAATTGCGGCAATTCCGGTTCAAAAGAACTTTCTACAAAAACAATGCGCATGAAACGTGTTGTGACGTTTGGTCATTACCTAACATTTTCTTCACGCTGAATTTAGGAATCGGCCCCGGCGCGCAACTGTTTGCCGGCTCCATCAGAAAAAAATGATGACCGTTTCTTCTTGATTGCGCAAAGAACTCATTCAACGCGCGCCCGCGTCGGTCGAGATGTTTCGTAACTTCAATTACGGAAACGGGTAACACACGTAACCTCGTTGTGCGCTTGCTGAAAGCGGAAGTGCAACGCATCGACATCAGCAGCTTGCTGTCTGAATTCAAAGCACATCACTATGAAAAAGCACTGTCACTATGAAAAAGCACTGTCACTATGAAAAAGCACTGTCACTATGAAAAAGCACTGTCACTATGAAAAAGCACTGTCACTATGAAAAAGCACTGTCACCATGAAACTGTGACGAGGGAACAATGACCGCGCCGCTGTTACCACGAAAAAGGATCGCGAAAAAGGATCGCGAAAAAGGATCGCGAAAAAAAGAGCACGACAGCCGGCGGACCGGCCATCGTGCACACGGGGTGGTACACGGTTGTTACCTCGACCTGGTTCGGGTCGGGGCTGATGTGTCTTGAGCAGCGCGGAAAGCCTTGCGCTGTTCTTATTTTTAGACGAATTCCTCGTCGTCGTTGTTTTGCGAGTGGTTGTTCATCGCATGACTACCGTCAAGTCCCAGGGCAGTACGAAGCGACTCGAATTGCTCACGGTACTCGTTGGTGGACGAATGGATGTGCTCGGCTTCTGTAATGAAGCGAAGGTCTTCGTTGCATCGCAGGCCGTTGACTTCAAGCGTGTGCTCAAACGGCTCGAGCGGGCTGCCGTACATGATCAGCAGTTTGTGCTCGTCGAACTGAACCTCCTGAGGAGTATTCGGGTTCAAAACTGCGATCCCCGTGCAACCATCATTGGTAAGCAGGTCCTCGAACTCATACAGAGCGCTCAGCAGGACCGGCATGTCAATGTGTTCGCGGTACATGTCGATATGTTCACCGGTCGAACCGTCGTGGCTGGTTTCAATAACCACATCCACTACAGTTCCGAGTCTCTTGACCAGACTGACAAAGGTATGGAAAAGATTCTCACGCGAAACCGATGCCATAACCACAGGAACTGAGCTGCCGCTTTCCTCGTCTGTGTAGACGTCGTGGCGGTAGCCTTCAGTCGGCCTGATTTTCAGATCGGCGGCGGGGCGGACGGCGGAGGTAAGCTGGAATTCACCGTAAGTGTCAACTTCGAGATGACCGGCGAGTTCCGCATCGGACAACGTTTGAAAACTGTTTGATTCCATCGAGGGTGTTCGCGGCGTGGGAATCAACTCGTTATCAAACGTTTCGTCAAAGAAACGGTTCAAAAAACTCATGGGTCTGGTGGCCTGTTTGGGCAGGGTCTTTGTGGTATTTCCGGCAGACTGGAAAATGACGGGATCGTGGTTCACGAACGCCCGGCCGGATTCCTGATCCGCGGATAGGCAAACGTAGGTCAGGAAAAATGGCTGTCACGCAGTTCCGCAGAGGCAGGCTCGTTTTCCCTAATGAGTTGAAAAAGAGAGACAGATAACCGGTACATTCCGAACTATTCGGTGCCCTGCCGTGTCAAAAGCGGTACATTCATTTGCGGACTCTGAGCCTCCGGCGGTACGGCTGCCGTTAGTCAGGGTTTCTGGTACAGATCAGCGGGCAGAAAGTTGCCGGGAGAGTGTTGAAAGTGGACGAGCAGATTCCGGATTCGCCCTTGTCAGAGTCAGATGAAGTCGAGGGCAACACTGACTGGAACGATGAATCAGACAGCGGGCCAAAACCCATCGAGACAGAGCGACTGATCCTGCGCCGTTTTGAAGAAGCCGATGCCTACCGTACCTATCAGCTGATCAACGATCCGGAAATCGCCGCCAATACGCGCACCATTCCTTATCCGTATCCTGAAGAACTGGCGGTGGAGTGGATTCGCAAACACAGAGGCCAGTGGATCAGCGGCAAAGGCGTGGTGTTCGCAATCTGCTGCAAACCGGAATTCGGCGCTGAACCAGATAGTTCGGCAGAAGAAGATGGCGTCACTAGCCAGGCTTATCTTGTGGGTGCGATCGGCCTGCAGATTTCACCGGAAAACCACAATGCCGAGATGGGCTACTGGGTCGGACGTGACTATCGCGGCAAAGGCTACTGCACCGAAGCCGCCGCCGCCCTGCTGGAGTTCGGGTTCGAAGTCCTTGCGTTACACCGAATACATGCTCACCATCTCGCGCGCAATCCTGCTTCCGGGCGGATCATGGAAAAGCTTGGTATGGAAAAGGAAGGCCATATGAAACAGAACGTCCGGAAAAACGGTGTATTTGAAGACACCGTTCACTACGCGATTATCAACCCTCAAAAACGCTGATTATTCATTGCGATGATGATTCAGGCAGAATCACGACCCTGAGATCAGCTTTTCCCCGGAGCACTTTTCGTTTGAACTCGCGAATCAGCGGAATCCGGTTCAACCACGGAGAGGCATCGGCTTTTGCATCGTCATAGGGACAGGCTTCCCCTGCAAAACCTTCGGGAATCTGACTGTAGAGCTCGGTGCCGTTGGCTGTTTCTTCGTAGTGATGGTACTCATAGCCGGGAATGAAGAGGTCGTCATCTGCAACCACATCGATCGTCCGGACTCCGTAGCTGGATAGTCCGGTCGTTGTTGCCTGAGGTGGAATTATCCAGACGTGTTTTGTTCCTGCGATAAAGTAGTACTGGATCTTCTTGTTGACCGAGAGGACCCGGAACCGATTTAGTTTTCCGCCGTAAAGCGTGCTGCGGGATGTTCGGCGCTCGATGACGCCGTCAGAAAAGTCCGGTTCAAAGCCTTTCCTGATCCAGAGCGATTCGGGTTCACCGGGCTTTTTGAATGTTGCAACCGGCTGATTCCCGTTGATCAGGTTCCGTGGATTGGATTGCGCTTTTTGGCGAGGTTCGACAAAATCGCGGTACGGTTCGACTCGATCCTCCGGGCTTTGTTTCAAAACCAGCTCCAGAATCCCGCTTCCGCCAGCCGCTCTTTTCGATTTTTCCGGAAGCAGACTCTCCAGCGCAGACTGAATCTCAAGTGGCAGATCCGTGGTGGCCTCAATTGACTCAACGGTTTCATGGCCATCTTCTTCGTCGAAACGGACATCTCCTTTTCCAACCCAGATGTCGTCGCCCAGATAAGTGAAGTGTGAAGCTGATCTCCAGACCAGAGAGAGGTCTTTGTAGAAGATTCGTGGATAGATAACCTGACGGTCGCCGGCGGACATCACGACATATGCGACGTAAAATCGCAATTCGGGCATCTGTCTTACATTGGTCAGATAAATTGAAACGTCGAATATGCGAATGCGGCTCTTCGGCTTCAGTTTCCGGTCAAAAAGGGCATCCGGATTTCCACGGGCGGACCCGGCGATTTCAAACTCTGCTCCTTCTGTTATCAGCCTGAAAAACCGATGCTCCACTTGTCGCGGAGAAAGGTCGCATGGCGTAACGCTGGGAACGATTCTTGTCGGTATCACAGTTTTGACGTTAGATCTTTCAAGCCGTTTGGGAGGCTGCTGACAAACGGCGTTGTAAACAGGATGAGCCCGGGGCGATCAACCGCAGACGAGCTGGCGTGCACTTAGTATGCTTCGGTTCGGGCGACACCGGACGTCCCGGCATCGGCCTGAAGCCATTTCACGCATGCCCGCCGGCAGGGAAAAGTCTCTTATCGACAAAATGATCGGAAAGTCAGCGCAAAAGCTGTTTTTCCGCGGGGAAAACCGGCAAATTGCCTAAGCAAATACTTTTCGTAATACTTCAAATATTCCCGGGGTGTCGGCGAATACCTCACAACGAGAGTACCGGGGAAGAATTTTGATGCCAGCCGGTGAAAGTGCTGGTGCTGAAAAAGTGAATTTAGATGTGGCTGGCGGCGGACCGTTGCCACGTGTGATAACGAAAACACAACAGACAATTTCAGAGCAACGGGGTAAGGAATCACAATGTCCAACGATAATCCCAACCAAGAAGACGGCACAGAGGTCACATTTCTGGATCAAACAGGCGCAAAAAGTGTCGAAGCCCTGGTTTCTCATACCGTTACCATCCGCCGGATTCTTCCTAACATCATCACGAAGATGAATCTTCCGGTGGTCGGACCAGACGGGCAGCCGATGAGCTACAGTCTGGACCACAAAGAAGGCGGACGGCGCTTGCATGAAGACGAGACATTGCCCGCGGCAAGCGTTCGCAATGGTGATCATCTGATCGTCTATCCGGAAATCGTGGCGGGCTAGTCGCCGGACGAGTCAAAGCGGTCCGCAATGAATTGTGCCCCTGAGAACGTCTGTTGACTGGTGCAGGCACATTTTTCGAGTACACAGGATGTAGCTCTGCGCATAAAGTGCGCTGTTGCTTGCAACTGGACATGGCGGGCGGATAAACTTACGGAGGTAACAGCGGGATCCTGGTGCGCTCCGGTTGCGCGCCTGATCAAGACTCTTCACAGGAAATGCGGCTGATAAAAGAATGCGAAAATCACCACGCGAGCGTCGTTTGCTATCGGATTATAAAGGCGTTCAGCAGTTGATGCGTGAGAGTTCAATATTCAGTTTTGAAGCCAGCGGAAAACCGCCTCAGCGATACCGGCTCTTCTTCAAAGGCCATGGCTTGTTCCGGCCGAATCCCAATGTTGTCGAGATCAGGGATCATCATGAAATCCTGATCGATCTGGGAGCCGCCTATCCGAGAATGGTTCCCAATCTCGCGTGGCAGACCCCCGTCTTCCATCCCAACATCTCGAACAACGGAGTCGTTTGTCTGGGAGGATATGGAAAGCACTGGGTTCCCAGCCTGACACTCGCGGAACTGTGCACGATGCTCTGGGATATGATCCGCTACAAGAACTTCGATGTGGAAAGTCCGTATAACCGTGAGGCTGCACTTTGGGCCAAGACTCAAAACGCGATGAGACTGCCACTGGATCCCCGTTCGATTCGAGATCGGGTCGAAAACAACTCGTTCGCTCCACAGAAAAACAGCGAGTCAGGTACGAGTGTGGAAATCGTCGAAACTGGAATTGAGGTGGTCTCCAGACCGCAACCACCACTGGACGATGTCGGCATCGTATTCCGCGACTGAGTATTCCGCGACTGATGCCCACGGCGGACGAGGCTGGCATGATAGTGATTTCAAGGCGGTGCGGTCCGTTTTGAATCATTCATTCAATAATCTAAACCATGCAGCGAAGAGTGGATGACCACTCGCGCAATGCGAGCAGGGAACAGGTTTAACCGGGAAATACATGAACAGCACGTCAACCGACGACATTAAAATCAAACATGAACTTCTGATTGATGACGAAGACCGGTATTCGCGCCTCCGACTGATCGGATGGTGGGATCAGAAAAAGATCTCCGGCGCATCAATCCTGGTTGTCGGTGCAGGCGCGCTTGGAAATGAGGTCCTCAAGAATCTTGCGTTGCTGGGCATCGGCCGCGTGTACGTGATCGATATGGATCACGTGGACAAAACCAACCTGACTCGATCCATTCTTTTCCGTGCCGGCGATGAAGGAAAACCGAAGAGCGAAGTTGCCTGTGCAATGATGAACGAGGTGAATCCGGATTGTTCGGTGATTCCCATAACCGGCAACGTTATCACAGACATCGGACTGGGACTGGTCCGCGACATTGATCTTGTCATCGGGTGTCTGGACAACCGCGAGGCAAGGCTGTGGGTGAACCGGATGTGCTGGAAGGCCGGTACTCCGTGGATCGACGGTGGCATCCAGGAGATCAATGGAGTTGCCAAAGTTTTCGTTCCGCCGGACGGGGCCTGCTACGAATGCGCGATGACCGACAACGACTATCGGCTGATTTCGCTCCGGTACAGCTGTCCGCTGCTTAAGCAGGAGGACATTCTGCAAGGCAAGGTGCCTACCGCACCGACGATCGCTTCGATCGTGGGGGGCCTGCAGGTGCAGGAGGCTTTGAAGCTGATTCACGATTTGCCCGCTGCAGAAGGTTCAGCTTTGGTTTTTAACGGCGCGGCAAATCGTTTTTATCAGACTGACTATCCGCGCAGAGAAGACTGTCTGTCGCATGAGTCCTATGAGGACATTGTCGAGCTGGAGCTATCGGCCGGTGAAACGACGGTCAGCCACCTGTTTGACGAAGTCGAAAAAGCTACCGGTGTGTCTCCAGTCGCTTTGACACTTGATCGCGATTACCTCGTCAAACTGACCTGTCGAGAGTGCAGTTTCGTCGTTGACGTCAACAAGCCTCAGCAACTCGTGAAGGCTCAGGACGGAATCTGCGGGAAATGCTCAATGCCGATGCATGCGGGCATGATATCCAGTATCGAGCGGGGAGACGAACTTGCGGAGAAGACTTTAGCTGAGCTTGGCATTCCCGCCTACGATATCGTCAAAGTCGAAACAGAAGACGCGACGACTTTTGTCCTTTTGACCGGAGATCGGGACGCGGTCTGCCCGCCGGTGAACGGTGCCGGTTAAAATCGAGTCATTCGCGGAAGTTCCGTCTGATGGTCAGAAAACCATCGCAAGGTAAACATGAGTTCAGAGATACAATTCGGCGAACTGCAGCAGGCTCAGCCGGATAAAGACGTCCGGCCCGATCGCGATGCGCACTACTGCGTGCTTCCGGTTGGCGATGCGAAAATGCCGGGCAGCGATGGCTACTCTGAAGACAATCTGATGATCTTCGTCGATCTCGACGCAATGCGTGACATGGAAGCGCATGCACAGAGCGACATGAGTGTCGAGCTGGGAGGGATCATGCTCGGACGGCAGAGCGTTGATCGCGACGGCAGGCCGTTCGTTGTCGTTACTGACTCACTTCGCGCCGAACACTACCACGCCACTAAAGGTAGCTTTACCTTTACGCATGACACGTGGAGCCGGATCACTGAGAAACGCAAGAAGTACCGGCCTGACCTGGAAATGGTCGGCTGGTATCACACCCATCCGGGGTGGACCGTGTTTCTCTCCGGTATGGATCTATTCATCTGCAATAATTTTTTCAACAAGCCACTGGATGTTGCGCTGGTCATCGATCCCGTTTCCGACGATCGAGGCTGGTTTCAGTGGACAACGGGTAAGACCCGTAACAAACGTCCTACGCCGGGCTTTTACTTAATGGCTAACCGGCATCGTCAGGATGAACTCAAGTATTTCGCCAGTCTCTATTCCGGAGGCAAACCCATGAACGTTGATCCGAGATATTCCGGCAACACTTTTTCAGGTTCCTCGCCTCAACCCGTGGTGAACATTATGGAAAACAGCCGCAGACCGTTAATTGATGTGGCAATCGTGGCCATGTTGACGGTTCAGTTTCTATTACTTGGCATTCTCGCCTGGCGGATGATGTCTCCTCCTGCTGCCGCTGAGGCAGATCAGGACGTTCCGGTGATGGCCGCGACTCAGCAGGCGCAGGCGGATGTTCTGGCTTCGATCGTGGCGGCTCAAACAGGCGATCAGAATCTCGCAGAAAAGTTCACCGAGCTTTCCGAGGAAAATCACCGCCTGTACGCGAACCTTGACGGTCAGATCGCACGGGCTGACAGCTATCAGAGCCAGCTCAATGCTACGACAGAGGACCTTGATTCTGCCCGCGAGAAAAACAATGAATTAGTCGCGAATTACAACGCTCTGGACGCAGAGAACAAAGAACTCGAAGAAAACGTCGAAAGACTGGAAAAAATCGCCAAGGAAAACGGGATTGATCCCGAACTGGCATCAGTGGACTGGCTTCAGTATCTGCTGTGGGTGGTATTCGCGCTTATTGGTGGTGGTCTCGGCTTCCTGTTCGGCCGGCGAAACGGCTTTCAGGACGAGGACGTCATGTTCGACGACCATCCGGCGGATGAAGACGAAATGGATACCGTCGTTGCGAGTCGTTCGCGACCGTCAAACCGGATGTAGTTCGGGTAAGTCACGAACATTTTCATCCGTAGATTCGTCCGGAACAGAAACAGCGTTCCGGAATTGAAATTTCAAAAGAGGTGACCGTGAATTTTGCGGAAGTCATTATCGTTGCTGCGATAATCTACGCGCTGGCGCGTGCGATCATTCCGCGCCTCGGAGGCTGGAACAAAGCCTTCGACATGGTCGCCAAGCGATACAACGCTACCGTTTTCCGCGGTTACCTGTTCACGCGGCCGTCCATGGTCTTCACATACGGCTCGACAGGATGCAGAGTCCGTACGCGTCGTTCCAGCCGCTTCAAGGAACGACGGCAGACGGACGTCGAGATGCAGTGGCCCGACCCGAACTTCCGCCTGATCGTTTCTTCGGCTCCCGATCAAGTCAATGCTAGAGCCGAATCTCGAGGCTGGTTCCGCAGTCGAACCGAGCCGGTTGAAATCGAGGGAACGCCGTTCGATTCCAGCCTGTCAATCAAATCCAATGATCCGGACGTTGCAAAGAAGTTCTTCACCAGCAATGTGCAGTGGGAAATTGAACAGCTGCGCCGCCATCTGGGTAACGAACAGCTTCTGATCGAAATCTCAGGTGGCAGATTTCTTGTCGCCAAGCCCGGGTTCATCAAGCACCATGTGCTTCTGGATGATTTCATCCGCTATTCTCTGGAATTGTATGACCGGATGAGCTTGTGCAACGTTGAGGGCATTGAGTTCGTCAACGAGGATCGTGCCAAGGTCGTCGATGACTGTGTCTGTCCGATTTGTGCCGACAAGATCGAATACGAGATGGTCATTTGCGTTCGCTGCAAGACGCCTCATTGTCTTGACTGCTGGCAGTACAACGGGCAGTGTGCGACATTCGCGTGCAAGGAGACCCGTTATCTTCGCGCCGGTGATTCCGCTGCACGAGCCTAGTCCGCCCGTCGTAGCCTGTTCGTCATAGCCTGTTCGTCATAGCCTGGCCGCAATAATCCGTCCGTCGAGTTCCTATCGGCGAATCTCTCGCACCAGCAGTACTGCGCCGATTAGAAAACAGGCTGCATTACCAAGCCACGCTGCAATGGGCGGTAGCGCGCCGTATTTGGCGCCATCAAGTCCGAAGATAAACAGCGGGTAGTAGAGGAAAAGAATCGGCAGAAAGCAGATGCCAAATGTGGTGGCATAGCTTGCGCTTTTGAAACGCATTGCGACGGGGATTCCAATGATCGCAAAGGCAAGGCAGCTGAATCCGTTTGCCCAGCGACGGAAAGGGACGACGTGAAGTCGCCTTAGTCGTTCCCGTGCTTTGTCCAGCTCATTCGCTTTGTCAGTCCACTCATGGTGTGTCAGTCCGAACATGTCACCACCGAACAATTGTGCCGTGGCGGTCGCATTGTTCTCGATCTCCATGCGCTGGATGTCGTCCTTCTGCTTTTCGATCTCGCTGTCAATCTGGTTGAGGTACAGGTGCGACGGGTTTCCAAGGGCTCGTGCAACTTCATCAGGCGATTTGAGCGGAATCCTGTGGACCAGTCTTTCGTCGAACTCCATAGCCACGTCACCAGTAACGTCTGCGCGCCCCTGGCGGATCGTCAGCAGAAGTTCATGGCTCTCAGGTACAGACTCGATGATCGCTTCACGTGCTGAGATAGTAGACATCTCACCCGAAGTAGGACGAAGAGTAATGCGCGGTTCAATCAGGCGTTTCCCGTCGACGCTTTGCACATCAATGGAGAACCCGTCAGCCTGGAACGAGCCCTCACTTTTCAGGACTCCGTAGGCAATCTTGTCGCTGCTTTCGAGGACGACTCTTTCGATGCCCCAGTAGCTCCATGCGAAGGAAATATCGTTAAGCCAGACGGCGAATAGCGACAGCCCGATTGCCAGCACGACGGCCGGCCACATGACTACGGCTTTGGAAAGTCCATTTGACTGTAGAGCCACGAGTTCGTTGTCAGCCGACATCCTGCTGAATACACAGGTGATGCTGAACAGGCAGGTCGCCGGCATCGCAAACATCAATGCCTTAGGGATGATGTAGGGTACCAGTTGATAGACGATATCTGGACCGAGTCCCTTCTTAGTGGCTTCTTCAACCAGGCCGACAAGTATCATCAACAACACGAACGCCAGCGATGACACGGCAAAAATCTTTGCCAGTTCGCGAATGACATAACGTGTGACGATACCTGGAAACAAATTGACTTCCTTGTCAGCAGTTGCGGCTGCATCCTCCAGAGGATTAATGCAAGCACTCTTGAGATGCGTGTGAGAAATGTATAGCCCGAACAATTCTCGACGGTCAACGCCAAGCACTGAACGATGGCTGTTGTTACGTGACGCTAGCGTGTGTTGGTTCCGCTAATATTCGTAAATGCGGAATGCCCTGAGACCTGATGACGCAGTCATTCCGTAAGGAAGGCGCGGAGTTCGCGAATAGCAGCAGAATGCGACACGACTTGTATCCACGCGAGCGATCACTTGACGGTCGTTTACAAAAAGCACATGTGAGGTGGAATTTCCTGCGTTCAGCTAGACATCCCAGTGGTGGGCAAGGTGCGCGAGAGCTCCATCGATCGTCTTCGTCTGAATTTCATGGGGCGGCTCCCATGCAAACCACTCAAATCCCTCGTGTTCTGTTGGCACAATTTCGACGTCATGATCAAGTCGCGCAAGGAAGATGATCAGATCTTTGTCGACTTCACGGTTGAGTTTTTTCTTGAAGACCGGATAGCTCAGCACGTAGCGGAAGGACTCATCGATTGTTATATCGTGCTCTTTTATTCCGGTTTCTTCCTCCAGTTCCCTGAGCGCGCATTCCATTTCGGATTCTCCCGGGTCCACATGCCCCTTGGGCAGATCCCAGCGATCGACGTGTCGCATCAAAAGAAACATTGGGCTACGATCGGAATCGCTGGAATCGCGGTAGATTATGAAGCCGCATGAAACAACTTCCGCCATGGAATTCTCCAGAGTTATTATCAACCAGAGTCGTCATCAAAAAGCGCGTGAATGAAAATCTACACAAAGACTGGTGATACCGGCCAGACGGGACTGCCTGGCGGACTGCGGGTTTCCAAAGATCATCTGATCATCAATGCCGTTGGTTCTGTCGACGAACTGAATTCTATTCTCGGCCTGGTTCGCGCCGGCGGATTGGACGACGACGTGGAAAAACTGCTGGCTTCCGTTCAGAACGATCTGTTTGATCTTGGAGCCCGGGTTGCGATGTGTCTGGCACCGTCAGACCGCACTCCTGTTCTGTCTCCTGAGCGCGCTGGTGAACTGGAAAAGGCAATCGATGTATGGCAGGACGAGCTGCCGGCGTTGACTTCGTTTATCCTTCCAGACGGTAGTGAGCAGTCATGCCGGCTTCAATTTGCCAGAGCGGTGTGCCGAAGAGCTGAACGGCAGGTTGTAACTCTCCGTTCCGGAGTCCCCGAAAGCGATGGGGGAGGTGGGGCATCGACGATTTCGCTTGATGGCGAGTTGATCTATCTGAACAGGCTCAGCGATCTGCTCTTCGTCGCTGCTCGTCTCGTAAACCGGCGATTGGGGCAGGCTGAAACGCTTTGGCAACCTGCAAAGCCTTGATTTGTTTTCGGCAGCCGGCACGCATGATTGTGTATCCACTTGTGGCGGAAATACGTACAATATCGCTGTGTTGGAAAACGGTAGTTTCGTCATAATCGAGGCGTCGGTTCGATGCCGTGGGCTCGGTGAGTTCGAACCGCCGGTCCGCCTGTGGTGCGGGGCAGTTCAGGCTCTTTTGTCGCGCCATAACACTTGAGACTTATCATCTCCTATCGAGAAGCAGAATGAAGAAAATCGAGGCCATCATCCGGACTTTCAAGCTGGAAGATATCAAGACATCGCTGGCCGACGCCGGCGTTGAGGGAATGACCATTACCGAGGTGCGTGGTTTCGGGCGCCAGAAAGGTCATACGGAGATGTATCGGGGCAACGAGTATGCAATCGACTTTGTCCCGAAAGTAAAAGTCGAAGTAATTGTGTCCGACGACAAAGTCCGGCCGATGATCGACATCATCATGGATCGTGCCCAGACGGGGCAGATGGGCGACGGCAAGATCTTCGTGACGGCTCTTGAAGAAGTCGTCCGTATCCGGACCGGTGAAACGGGTGAGGCAGCGGTATAGGCGATCCTCTAGACATGAACAACACGTCCGTCTCCCGGGGAATTCCCTCCTACGTCAACGAAGCGCGGGAGAAATGGGCTGCGGGCCGTGAAGATTTTCGTGAAAAGCACAATGCAGGAGCGACGGGCAAGGAAGTCGTAACCGGACTGTCGGGCCTTCTGGATGACGTGCTCAATGATCTTTTCAGCGCGGCCGCTGAATCTCTCGGACCGGATCTGAATTCACGTGTGGCGATGGTGCTGCATGGAGGTAACGGCAGAGGAGAGGTTGCTCCTTTTTCAGACGTTGACCTGATGTTGCTGTATCACGGCAGCCTGACCGATGACGTAGTCGAGCTTTCGCGTCGTATCAGCCAGAACATCACCGATGCAGGACTCAGACCCGGGTACAGTCTTCGAAATACTCGTGACGCTTGCGGGATGGCGACAAAAGATCCTGAGACATTTACTTCGCTGACTGCGTCGCGATTTCTAGTAGGGAACCATGAACTGTTCCTTGCCTTCGAAAGCAAGTTCAAGCGACTGGCGACCCGGCGCAGTCCCTACGTGATCCGGGGGATTATCAATGCGCGCTCTCAGGAGCGAATCAAGTTCGGGGAAACGGTTTATCTGTTGCGACCGAACGTAAAGAAGTCTCGCGGCGGTTTAAGGGATATTCACTTGATTCGCTGGTTGGGCTTTGTCCGTTACGGCGTCAGCGACATTGCCGAAATCTGCGACCGCAGTCATCTCACGAATGCAGATCGTGATCAGATTCTTGCTTCCAATGAGTTCCTTTTGCATCTGCGAAACGAGATGCATTTTCATGCCGGTCGCGCCAATGATCAGATGGGGCGCAATGAGCAGGTGCGCGTCGCCGAAAAATTCGGCTACGAGGAAACCGGCGCAATGCTGGCCGTTGAAGCGTTTATGCAGGAATACTTCCGCTACACGAGCCGGCTGCGTTATGTGTGTGACTACTTCTCGCGTATCAGTTCCAATCGTCGCACGATTTCCTCACAGGTTCTTGCTCCGCTGGTTACGAGATCACTGGACGATAATTTCAGGATCGGACCCGAAGCGATCGGCATGTCCAAAGCCATGCTCGAAAAATATAAAGGGGATCTGCATGAAGTGCTGAGATTAATGCAGCTTTGCGGTCTTCACGAGCGGATTATCGAGCAGGATACGTGGACTGGAATCCGTCAGACGATGCTCGAGTCAGATGACATCGGGTTCGACGAACGATCAGCCCGGCGGTTTATGGCACTGCTGTCAAATACGACAAGGCTGCCGGTTATGCTGCGTCGTCTGCACGAAATGCAGGTGCTGCAGAAGATCATTCCGGCCTTTAAACATGCACGCGGGCTGCTTCAGTTCAATGAATATCACAGCTACACCGTAGACATTCATTCACTCAAAGCGGTCAGCGAAGCTGTCGCGTTGGAAAATGAACCGACCGTTGTCGGCAAGACGTACACCGGATTGCGACGCAAGAATGTACTCCATCTGGCGTTGTTGCTGCACGACCTTGGCAAAGGCTTTGCCGAGGACCACTCGGAAGTCGGTGCGCGAATCGCAATGGAGACTGCGTATCGTTTCGGGTTGTCAGACGAAGATGCAGCCGACGTTGTGTTTCTGGTGCACAAGCATCTGGTGATGTCGGACATAGCGTTCCGGCGGGACATCAACGATTCAGCGATGGTGGCTCAGTTCGCCTCGAAAGTCGGCTCCGTCGAACGACTTTCGATGTTGTTCGTGCTGACGTGTGCGGATATCGCGGCTGTAGGTCCGGGAGTCTTGAACGACTGGAAGCTCGGCTTGCTGACGGGGCTTTATCTGCACGCGAAGAAAATCCTGACCGGCGACGCCGAGAATGCACCGGAAGGTTCCCGGCATCAGCTTCTCAGTATCGAAATTGCGGCGCACGGCCAGTCAACCGAAGAACAGGAATGGTTGCGCAAGCATGCGGCCAATCTGCCTGGAAACTATTTCAACATCCGTCCACCGGATGTCATCGCGAACGAATTGAAACAATTGATCGGAATCGGTCCTGACCAGATGCGTTGCTGGGTCCACCGGATACCTGATTCGCGAATGATTGATCTGGTCATCGCGAAGCACAAGCGGCGTCGCAGCGGCAACTTCTACCGGTTGACCGGCATGTTGACGGCATTGGGCTATACCATTTTCAGCTGCGACATCAAATCGCTGGATGATGACATCATCTGGATGTGGTATGGGCTACACGACAACAATTTTGTTGACCCGCCACCTTCGCGTATCGAGCAGACGATCGAGAAAACGAGGAAGCTGATCAAGGATGGCGGCGGAGAATGGGAGCCACCTGTCTTTCGCAAGAGCTGGCGCGAAACGGAAAGCCGCGCGCTGCAACTGTCACGTCCGGAAATCGGAGTCGAAATCAACAACCAGAGCGTGGACACGGCGACGATTATCGATGTCTTTGCCTATAACAAGACCGGCCTTTTGTATACGATTGCCGAAAAGATCTACCGGCTGGGCCTCGACGTCAGCTACGTCAAAGTTGCCACTTATGCACACCAGGTTGTGGACGTTTTTTACGTGACCGACGAGCACGGCAACAAACTGCGTAACCGCGAACAGATCCATAACATCAAGAACGAAATTCTCACAGTCGTCGAGAGTTATCTGGAGCCGCAGGGCTCAGAGTAGTCAGGACGTAGAGTTTTCAGGACACAAGTGGCAAACACTCTTACGCAATGTTGAACGGCTCTACCGAAAAATATCACCGGACCCCTCATGAACCGACCTGAGACGCCTGAAGATTTACAGCACGCCGGTGTTCCGAAAACACTGCGTCAGCACCTTCTGCAGGGAGCGGCAATCCTTGCGTTTACAGCGTTGTTTGCCGGTCCACTGATTACCTACGGATGCCGTGGCGAGGTTGATCGCTGGCGTGCGGCTTCCGCCATGCTTCAATATGAAAACGGGGAAGTGGCGGAAGCGATTGCGACGATGGAACAGATCGTTGAGGACTCGGACGACGAGCCATCGCTTATACGATCACTGGCAGCCATGTTACGTGATACGGGCCGCGCGGGAGACGCAGTAGATCTTTGCGATAAGTGGCTCGAGAAATCGTCGGGGGCGCATCCCGTTGATCGCGCGAGAATGCTGGAAATGAAAGCTTCCTGTCAACAGATGCAGGGCGAAGCAATGAGCGCATTGGAGACGATCAAAGAACTGCATTCGATGGCGGGGAGTGTGAGCACCGCAAGTCCGCTCGCATGGCTTAATGATCTCGCCTATTACCGCGCTCTTGCCGGCACCGAGCTCGGGCAGGCAGAAGACGATATGAATCGCGTAATCGAAGAAAACGAGAGCGATCCGAACTGGCAGGTCAAACGGCCGGTGGCTTTTCACGCAAAGACTGCCCTGTGTGCTGCCATCGTACTGCGCGACCTTGACCGCGCGGACGAAGCGATCGACGTTCTCGACCGATGGATAAATCGTTATGAAGATCTCGGTTTTGAGCGTGAAAGCCGTCTCGTTGAGTGGATTTATCAGTCAGCGACTCAGTTTCCTTTCAAGCCGGAGGTGGAAAAGCAATTGACCGCCGGTCGCCGTGAAGTTATCGACCGGTCCAATGCAGGCCTGGCCATGATGTTGACCCTGCGAGCGCTGATTGCTCAAAGTGAAGGGGATACCGACAGGATGGAAACCGATCGGATACGTATTGCCAGTCTTGGATTCGAATCGGAATGGCTGGCCGAACGTCTGCCGACGATGCCTGATTGTATTGTCACGCTTGAGGAGTCGCAGGCCTATCTTGATACGCGAGGATATGTACGCGTAATGCAGAAAAAATATCGATTGGCGATGCCTGACTTGAACCTTGCGATCCTTGCTTCGGAGACTCTTGCCGACGCAATGAACAGTCCGCTTTTTAACTCGATCGAGTTAAGTTCATCGATGGGGACCAACGAAAGCCGTGACAAGCGCATGCAGCTAGTTATCAAGACTCAGGCAATCCTGCTGGCCCATCGAATGCAGGCGTATCAGGAAAGTGGCAGGCAGGATCTGGCGGATCGAGATGCGGAGCAGATCCGGGAACTTGGTTTCGATCCGGAAGAGAGACTATTCTAACAAGTTTGCGCGGGCAATCGCTATTACTCTCATAAGGGCTTTGAGACCAATGCGCTGTAGATACGCACACGCCCGGTAGCGCGGAAAAAGAGCCTGGTAGGTCCTTGCGGCACCATAGCTTTGATTGAGTCGCGACGAGTGACTGCGCAGACCGATCGTGTGAACTCTGATTCGAGCGGATGGGGATACGGCTTTTTTGCAATCGAGGATTGCTGGATCGTGTCAGGCGCCGCGGATGTTATTACCTTTGAGCAGCATCAGGCCGACGACGACACTGATCATTGCAAGGACGAGCCAGCTGGTTTCGTCAAGTTGACTGGCGTACTTGCCACCCTGGTCAAATACATCACCGATGAAATTGGTTACGGTATCCATCTGAAAGTCCGTGAGGAGAACGCTTAGAAAAGTTGAAAAGGAGTTTGCCTCTACCGGAAGCCTAGGGCGATTCCGGGCTGGTCAGCGGAAAAATTCAGCCGCTGGGAGGAGAACGTTAGGCAGAATTCACCGGTTGTAACCTGCAAACCGGTTGTACCGGTGTTCCCGGCTGACAACCTACGATCAGGGGGCGTTTTTAAGAGCATGGCCGGCCCTTGCCTGACCATTTACGGTGGAAATTTTCGGCTGCATTGGAGCGGACACGGCAAATTCGCGAGGTTCACGGGGTTGGTGAACCATCGCTGTGTTCATCCTGTCAGTTTTCCCATGGTAGTTTCGTCATGGTGAAAAGTTGCAGATGCTATGCACCGATGGAAATACCACGGAAAAATTGCAGTAACAGCCGGTATTTGGCCGAAAACCGGTTTACGGCTTGCAGACAGATGCAAATCTTTATACTTTTTTATTTCGCCAAATCGGGACCTTCGGGAGCCGAAGCGAAACAAAACGAGGCGCTGTAGCTCAATTGGTTAGAGTTCCGGACTGTCGATCCGGAGGTTGCGGGTTCGAGTCCCGTCAGCGTCGCTTAAAGAAACCGCAGGAAACAAATTGTTCCCCGCGGTTTTTTCATGCGCGATGGTCGGTTTCGCTCGGGATCGCGCTGACAGGATTCACCACCATCTATTCCAGAATCTGCGCAAACATGCGCGCAAACAAAATAGGCCGTTTCGCGGCGTCACCACCGCCTCATTTCGTTGCTAGACGGAAGCCCAGAACCGTGGGGAACGCAATTTAGGGTAACAACTTGGTGAACCGCATCCCTGATGTGGTCGATCGACAATTTTGGTTGAATGTTATGTCGGCACCGCTATTCTTAGGAAGTAGTCAGGAAATTAACGGTGGCGCAACAGCAGTGAAAAAATACATTCTATTCATTCGAAAAAACCCTGAGTTCGCGGAGGTTTTGCAAACTCGGCTCCACAAAATGTTTTATTGCGAACTCCACGTGGAGCATTCTACTGAAGGTATGAAAAGGGCTATGAGCCCTATCGACTAGTCGGCGGCATTTGTCGACCCAGTGAGTGAATCGCACGGGTGGAAATGATAGATTTCATCCGAAAAGCTGGGACCGAAACCCATTTTCAATTTGTCTTTTTCACCGCGTATCCCGGCAGTTTAGCACTACGTAAACTCGTTTCAGAATCTGGGACAAAACAAGGCGGCGAGCCACAAGAGACACGGAGAATGCGTCAAATTGTTCTCAGCGCGGCAAATCGGTTGTGAGGGCGGCGAATTATTTGAGAAGAAACCTGATAGAACCATCTCAAACGTGTGTTCGCTGGGCTATCAATAACTTTATTTTGGTGTTCGATTAGATCTAAAAATTAGGCAAGGTATAGCTGCATGACCAACCAGCAGGAAAATCGGAATGACAATCGTTCGGCCGTCCTGAATCTACTTTTCTATCTAGCGGTAGCCTTGCTCGTTCTGCTTGGTGTCGTATACAGCTATATGATTCCGAGCCAACCACCGAACAGATTTGTAGATCTTGTCAAGGAAAGCACACCGAGTTTGTGCGCAGCACTTTTCGGTTACTGCCTAATTTACGCGTTTCTTAGAAGCCGAGGCATTTCTGAAGACAAGGATATTGACGTTGAAAAGCTTGCTGAAGAAATTGCGAAGAGATTGCCCGCAAGACCTACAGATAACAGTCAACAATTTTGGACCAAGAGCAGCGATCTCCAAGGTGCAGTAATTAGGGACCTGATATCAAATACAACAAGCACGGCACTATTTGCCGGAGTTCACTTTGGCATCCACGCAAGTGACTGCCGCAGCGCTCTTAAGGACGCCATGGCACGAGGTGTCATCCTCGACTACGTATTAATAGACCCAACCGATTTCGCTCTTTTGAGCAGGATAGCGGACTCCTTTGGAATGCCCGGCACGGAACTGCAGAACGAATGCGATATTGCGTATCAAAAACTGTTGCAACTGAAAAACGAAGTTGCCGGATTAGAGAACAGACTGCGCATTTCGTTTACAAACGATTGGCCAACTGGAAGATATTATGTTTTTGATGAGCATGTAGATTCAGGCTTAGTCGTTATGGTGCACTTCTTGCCAGGCACTAGATCAAGCCATAGTCCTGCCGCTACTTTCAGCATCGCATCAGAAATCGGGAAAAACGTTGCTGAGGAATGTCGCGAACTCCAACGCTCGCTAACAGCGCAATAGAATTAACAGAGGTAACTGATGGATTACGAACGAAACATTGCGACAAACGGATGAATTACCGCCGATTTTTGGCGTTGTGGCAGGCCATTAAACACTACGAGCTCTAACACTTATGTCGGCGCGGTTGTCCTGAACATTATTCCGCTCAGGATTTGACTAACAACATGGAATCCACTGACTGACTTTTGGTTTAACGTACTCTGGACTGTACTCATAGCGACGTTTACAGTTTTGGTTGACTGGGTGACGCACCCCCTCGTTTGCTGCAAGATTGCTTCACAATCATCAGGACTG
>JBCCFB010000034.1:0-32187 GCA_039029995.1 Planctomycetota bacterium | reverse complement strand
GGTGCTTTAACCTGGTAAGCACTCGCTGCTACGGAACTCCATCAGCATTACCGACTCCAACCTCCGATCCATTTTTCAACCTGAAAGTAAGCCGAATGAAGCCGAATTCTGGCAAAACGATGACAGCACGCAACATCTGCTCGTTTGTTCTGATTCTGGTCGTCTGTCTTACCGGAACCGAATTCTCACTCGGAATCTGCCCGCAAAGTTTAGATAACCCGACGTTTAGAGGGTTTGTCGTTGATGAAAATCAACAACCGCTGGCAGGAGTCGATGTCTGGATTCCGGCTCAGCCACTGAATTCCGACGGAGCCGGATTCCTGCATTGTTTGACTGACGCGAACGGAAAGTTCAAGTTCGAGCTGAGCGAAGACTGGAAACGTGAGTTGGGCGTAAACGGCACCGTTATTCTTAATGAGGATTATCTTGCCGTTGCGTGGTTTCACCACGAAGGCAAAGTTCTGGTGGACAGGTTTTCGCCGGACCGGCATATCAACGGTGAATTGCCTTTTGACGTCAAACTTACGGCAGTCATGCCGGAAGGAATGTTCCGTGTGGTCAATGCCAGCGGTGAAGCGTTGGACGGGGCGATCGTCACTCCAGTCTTCATTCGCCCTGAAGCTGTTATGCCATCTGCGCTTGCGGATCGGCTGATGGGAATGAGTGAACCGGACGGAGTCATTGCATTTCCAATGGCGACATTTCACTCCGTCGGAATTTTGAAAGTTGAGTCGCGTTCCAATGGAACACAGTTCGTACCAGTCCGTAATCCGGAACTTGCGAGCGAAGTCGAAATTCAATTGAGCCCTGTTGGATCGCTTGAAGGGATCGTCGTTGATGCTGATGGCAAACCGGTGCCGGGCGTCATGGTTCAAATTGAAACGAGCAGCCAGCCGGCAGCAGCCAGAGGAATGGTCGAGGCCATCTCGGGCCCGGATGGAACCTTTCAGGTTTTCAATCTTGCTGCAGGGCAGGTCTTCGTCAGGCCAATGCCGGGAGATGAAAACAACTTCTGGTTTCGAAAGATCGATGACATTTTCGTCAACGCTGAACGGCCGGCGAAAATGCGAATCGTCTGCGAAACTGAACGTATCAGGCTCGAAGGTCTTGTTACTGATATCGTGACGGGAGATCCACTGGTAGACGTAAGACTCAAGATTTCATTCGGCTCACCACAGACCGTCCGCTATATCGCCTCGGGCCCGGACGGGAACTTCGAAACGGACGTTCCGGAAAGTGTCGTTCTCGTTGAGTTCGTCGACTATCCCGATGGATATGTCTACGCGGGTGACCAGGCGTCAATCGGATTCCGGACATCGTTTGATGAACCAGTGCGGGAACTCGATATAAGGTTGACCCCGGAACGTTCCGTCAGCGGGACGTTGCTTGATCAGGATGGTCAACCTGCTACGGGGGCTGCAATCTATGCAGTCGCAGGTGACCGGAAATACGGACGCACAGTGACAGGCAGAGATGGTTCATTCACGATCAAAGTTCCGCGCGGTACAGCCATCGATAGGTTTGAAGCGTGGGCTGGCCAAACCATCGAGAAGCGTGTGGAGATTGAAGGTGAAGATCCTCTCGTTCTCCGGCTCGGCGATCTGGAGTAGATTCCAGCGAGGTCGTGAATCGTGCGCGTGAACATCAAGGTCAGCGTTTTCGAATCCACTGGTCATTGGCGAATTTAAGTTCGCGAATCGAAGCGGCGCTGCCTAGCTCATGCTCTTGCAGGCCGTCGTTGTGCCATTGAAGGTCGAGAACTGCTGCGCATCCAGCTGAGATGTCACTGATCAATTGCGACTTGTCACAGCTCAATCCGGTCAGGTCACAGAAACCCGGCAATTCGGGCGCATGTTCTGACTTTGAAATCAAAAGGCTGCCGTGCTGCAGGAGCGAATTCTTTACGCGTCGCTGAGCGCTGCCGCAGATTTTGAATCCTTCACAGACTAGGTCTCCTTCGGTCCGCCGCTGGAAACAAAGGAAGTTTGATTCATCAAACTCAACTCCCTCGATCCGGGAATCGGCGGGATCGAAAAACCGGCAGCCTATTCCCTGCGCCGCCAGCGCCCCAGTAATAATTTCGTGTGCCAGCCGGTATAGCTTCTGGTTTTCAGCGGACCAGCGGTTCCGCGACGGAATGCAAAGACTGTAAGTCAATTCGTTGTCATGAACGATTGCACCGCCCCCTGAAGCGCGGCGCGTCACCTGACAATTGCTACTCGCAGGATGTTCATCCCGGGAGCGGTAGTTCTGGAAATAGCCCAGCGACAGTGTCGCGGATTCCCATTCATAGAAGCGCAAAGTGATCGCGCCCGTCTGATCGGCCGTCTCAAGAAGCGCCTGATCAACGGACATGTTCCAGTCACCGGCAGCCGGTGAATCAACAATCAGGCGTGCCTGCTGCATTGGTCTGAAACTTCTCGTCGCGTTCAGTTACTGCTCAGTGAACTTCTGCGCTGGCTTCGGTGCGTTGTGACTGGTGCATTTTCAGCTTCAAATGCTGACTCTCCTCTTCACCCTCTCCGGCATCTTCCTCATAGGCGGAAAGAGGCGGACAGGCGCAAACGAAGTTGCGATCGCCATAGACATCGTCGATACGGTTGACCGTCGGCCAGAACTTACTGCGACGTGTGTGTTGGTCGGGAGTGACGGCAGCGCTGCGAGGGTAGCGACGATTCCATTTTTCGTCGGTAATGTCCGAAAGTGTATGCGGCGCATTGTGTGGGATAGACTCTTCCGCCGATAACTCACCACGCTCAACTGCACGGATCTCTTCGCGGATGCTCAACATTGCATCGCAGAACCGGTCCAGTTCCGCCAACGGTTCGCTTTCGGTCGGTTCAATCATGATCGTTCCCGTCACCGGCCACGACATTGTCGGTGCGTGGAATCCGTAATCCATCAACCGTTTGGCGATGTCGACTTCTGTGATTCCACTTGCAGCTTTGATCGGGCGAATGTCAATGATGCACTCGTGCGCGACTCGACCGCCGCGACCGCGATAAAGGACTTCGAAGTTGCCTTCGAGTCGTTTCGCAATGTAGTTCGCGTTCAGAATTGCAACTTGAGTCGCCTTTTTCAAACCGCGACCGCCCATCATGTAGATGTATGCCCAGGAGATCGGCAGAATCGCCGCACTGCCGAACGGAGCGGCGGAAACTGCGCCGCCACCGGCAAGCTCTTCATTGTCCAGAGGCTGGACAACATGATTCGGCAGGAAAGGAGCAAGGTGCTTCTTGACACCGATCGGCCCCATCCCGGGACCGCCACCACCATGTGGAATGCAGAACGTTTTGTGCAGATTCAAGTGTGACACGTCCGAACCCATGCTTCCGGGCGTCGCGACTCCGACGAGAGCGTTCATGTTGGCTCCGTCCATATAAACCTGGCCGCCATGCTCATGGACTATATCGCAGGCCTCAATGACAGTTTCCTCGAATACTCCATGCGTACTTGGATAGGTGATCATCAAGCTCGAAACGTTTTCTGAATGTTGCTCAGCCTTTGCACGCAGATCCTCCAGATCAATGTTCCCGTCGTCGTCGGTTTTAACAACAACGACCTTCAGACCCATCATGCTCGCGCTTGCTGGATTGGTTCCGTGTGCGGAACTCGGAATCAGACAGATGTTGCGATGCCCCTGCCCTATGCTCTCGTGATAACGCCGGATCGCCAGCAGGCCGGCGTATTCGCCCTGTGCTCCGGAGTTCGGCTGCATGGAGATTGCATCGTACCCGGTGACTTCCACCAGCCACTTTTCGAGTTCCTTGATCATCAGGTCATAGCCGCGCCATTGACTGCGCGGGGCAAACGGATGGAGGTTGCAGAATCCCGGCCAGGTAACTGGAATCATCTCTGTGGTTGCGTTCAGCTTCATTGTGCATGAGCCGAGCGGAATCATGCCGTGCGTCAATGAGAAGTCGCGGTTCTCGAGATGCTTCAAGTAACGAAGCATGTCTGTTTCGCTGTGATAGGTGTTGAAGACGGGGTGAGTCAGGTATTCGCTCTCACGAGAAAGTGCCTCAGGAATCGCGTCGGCGACACCGCCCTCGATCTCCGTCACTGTCAATGCGCAATCGTTGCCGGCAAAAATCTTCCACAGGCTCTCGATAACGTCCGTAGTCGTCGTCTCGTCCAGGCTGATGCCGATGCTGTTTTCGTCGATCAGTCGCAGGTTGATTCGTTGCTCCTCCGCACGACGACCGATATCTGCCGCCTCATTGGATTTAACACAGATCGTGTCAAAGAAACTGCCGTGAGCCAGTTCGAATCCAAGAGACTTCAGCCCCGACGCCAGAACCGCGGTCAAACTGTGGACGCGGGTGGCAATCGTCCGAATGCCTTCGGGCCCGTGGTAAACCGCATACATCGCTGCCATGTTTGCCAGAAGCGCCTGGGCGGTACAGATATTCGAGGTCGCTTTGTCACGGCGGATATGTTGCTCGCGAGTCTGCATCGCCATTCGCAGAGCTACTCGCTCTCGTCCGTCCCGCGAGACGCCGATAATCCTGCCCGGAGCAGAACGTTTGTATTCATCGCGTGTTGCAAAGAACGCCGCGTGCGGACCTCCGAATCCCGCTGGTACACCGAAACGCTGGGCACTGCCGAAAACGATATCCGCTCCGAGTTCTCCGGGCGGAGTCAGTAGCGCGAGAGCGAGCAGGTCTGACGCAACACAAACAAGTGCGTCCTGCGCATGAGCCTTCTCGATCACACCGCTGATGTCTGTAACTTGTCCGGTGGTGCCCGGATACTGAACAAGGCAGCCGAAAATATCCCCGGCAGGCATCTCGTCTGCAGGACCCGAAATGATCTCGAAGCCGAAATACTGTGCACGGGTTTTCACGACATCAACGGTCTGAGGGTGCACGTCATCGGCCACAAAGAAGCGGTTGCTCTTGTTCTTACGTCCCGCCCTTTTGCACAACGCCATTGCCTCGGCAGCAGCCGTGGCTTCGTCGAGAAGCGAGGCATTGGCCATGGCCATTCCGGTCATGTCCATAACCATCTGCTGGAAGTTCAGCAGCGATTCAAGTCGTCCTTGCGAGATCTCAGCCTGATACGGTGTGTAGGCGGTGTACCAGCCCGGGTTTTCGAGCAGGTTTCGAAGGATGACTGTTGGAACATGTGTGCCGTAGTAACCCATGCCGATCAACGAAGTGAACACTTCATTCTGATCGGCATATTCCTGCAGTTGTTCAAGAGCGGCTACTTCGGATTGCGGCTCAGGCATTTCCAGAGGCTGATCCAGCAGGATGCTCGCCGGAAGCGTCGATTCAATCAGCTCGTCAAGTGAACTGAGCCCCAGGCTTTCAAGCATTTTGTTGATGTCGTCCGGTCCCGGGCCGATATGCCGATGGATGAACGCATCGTTCTGCTCGAGCGATTTGATTGTTTTACCAGTGGAATCCTGAATAGCCATTTTGAAGTACGTGCAGGAAGGTTGATCGGGAAATGATTGATTCAACCGACACGCTTAACGGCGTGTCGGAAGGGTGCGTGGGCCGAAATGAGTGGCCGTCGATATTCTCGTGATGTTCTCGCGACTGTCAGCTTTTTAGTGACCGTCCGCGTTCATTTTCTCGTACGCTTCGTAATTCATCAGGTTCGAAAGCGCGTCGGTGCCGGACATCTTTACTTTGATGATCCAGCCTTTCTCGTAGGGATCTTCGCTGAGGATCTCGAGGTTGTCGGGAAGACCGGTGTTGGCCTCAATAACTTCACCGTCAACAGGGCAGAACAGATCACTGGTTGCCTTGACCGATTCAACGACCCCGAAAGAGTCACCCGCAGAAACGGCAGTACCGACATCAGGCAATTCCATGTAAACGAGGTCGGTCAGAGCTTCGACGGCGTGAGCTGAAATGCCGATTGTGGCAACTCCGTCGTCTCCTGCGTGTACCCATTCGTGAGATTCAGCGTAAAGGAGTGTTTGCGGATCCATGATTTTCTCCTGTCCAGCAATTCGGGTGAGTTGAATTAATACTTGTTTGTATGGTTTGCGGGATGACCCCGGGTTTACGACTGGTTGTTTCGATCACTTGTTGTTTCGATCATAGAAAGGCAACTCAACGACAACAGCGTCGTAATGCCGCCCGCGGATATCGATAACGATCTTCGTTCCGGCGGCCGAGTGCTCGCGTTTGATGTAGCCCATTGAAATCGACTTCTGCAGTGTCGGCGAAAATGTTCCGCTAGTCACCGTGCCGATTTTACCGGAGTCAGGATCGAGAATGTCTGCTTCTTCTCGTGCGACTCTTTTTCCATCGAGTTGAAGGCCGATGCGAACCGGAAGCGACTCGTCTTTTCGCCCGGCAAGGATTGCGTCCTTGCCGATGAATGTCCGGTCTTTCATCTGGACCGCGAATCGCAGGCCGGTTTGAGCCACGTTGGTAGTTTCACTGAGTTCGTGTCCGTAAAGCGGCATGGCGGCTTCCAGACGCAGCGTGTCACGGGCAGCAAGCCCCGAGGCGCCACCGCCAACGGCACTTGCGGCTTCATGAACTGCCAGCCAGATTTTTTCGGCGTGTTCGGATTCGACGATCAACTCGCATCCGTCTTCGCCTGTGTATCCGGTGCGGCTGACAATGGCTTCTACACCGCAGACCGTCGAAGTCGTTCCGGTGTAGTATCCGAGGTCGTCAGGATTGATACCGGCAAGACCTGCGACGACAGCATTCGCTTTCGGGCCCTGGACTGCAATCATTGCCGACGAAGCGGTTTTATCTTCCAGAACGATGTCGCTGTCAGAAGGAATGTGTGAGTTGATCCAGTTGACGATCTTCTCGCGATTGCTGGCGTTAACCACCATCATATGGAAGGGGTTCCCATTCGCATCAGGCAGCAGATAAACGAGAACGTCATCAAGAATACAACCATCTTCTTTGGCCATCAAAGAGTAACGGACTTTTCCGGTCTCAACGCCGGCGACCCGTCTTGTTGTCAATGAGTCTAGAAATTCACCGACATTGGCACCCGAAAAGAACAGGCGGCCCATGTGAGAGACATCAAACATTCCCACCGCATTGCGCGTCTGATGATGCTCATCGACAATGCTGGAATACTGAACCGGCATCGACCATCCGGCAAAATCCACCATCCGGCCATTGTTAGAGACATGCCACTGGTGCAATGGCGTCTTCATTAGCTGTTCAACGGAACTCATTTTCCTGCCCTTAAAATTGACCTGCGGGCGCGCAAATTATCTCGGAACGATCAAGTCGCTTGTTGCGACTGTCGTGACCCGCAGGGCCGGTGGTTGGATCAGATGTTAAAGAACTGACCTCATTCTATCTGAATGATTCATGGCTTCCAGTGCTTGGGCAGAAGAAGAGAGCAGCTGCGATGAAATCACTGACAACTCACCCCCCAGGCAATCTGGGCCTCAACTCTGTTGCTACTAGCGTATGCGACGGGCAGGCGGTAACCACAGGCTGGTTGAAAGCCGCCGCGGTGGCTGTCGCACCTGTTACCTTACGTGAAGTGGTAAACTGAATCGTTAAGCCAGACTCTGCGGCCGAACCGCCGACCGGATATCAACTCAATGATTGACAAAAGCGACAACCTGCATCCTATCGAAGCGTCGAAGCTGCACGCCCGGCGTGAGCGCGTATTTCTGATCCTTGCGGGCATATTTCTCGGTTCGCTGACCATGCTGAACATCCTCGGGATCAGCCGATTCATTGTCCTTTTCAGCATGGAGCCGGGAGACGACGGCTGGGCATTTGCCCTCGGGCAATGGGCGTCACCTGCCGGATTCAGCTTTGCCGTCGCCGTTGGCGTACTCCCCTACCCTGTCACATTCCTTTGCACCGACTTCATATCCGAATTCTACGGCCGCAAGCGCGCGAACTGGGTGGTATTTACGGGGCTGGTTCTAAACGTGTGGGTCGTTTTTATCCTCTGGCTCGGTGGCATTCTGCCCTCGGTTCCGGAAATGGATCCGGATACCCGATTGCCTGACCCAGCCGATTTGTCCTATGCCTTCTACAGCATTCGTGCGCTCACATTCGGAGCTGTGGTCGCTTCGATGATCGCTTACATGGCCGCGCAGTTTTGCGATGTGTATCTGTTCCATTTCTGGAAAAAGCTGACGCGGGGAAAACACCTCTGGCTGCGCAACAATGGCTCAACGCTCATCAGCCAGCTTGTAGACACCGTAGCCGTAATCCTGATCACGCATTTCTACGCAAACGGACTTCCGGGGCTCAATGAAGATACGCCTTCCTCAGAACTCTGGCCTGCTTTGATGACATTCATTATGACCGGCTACGTGTTCAAGCTCGTTGTCGCCCTGCTGGATACGATTCCGTTTTACTACGGGTGCGCATGGCTCAAGAGAGTGCTGGAGTTTGATCCGGTGGAAGAAGAAAACCGGAATGCTGTCAAAAAGATCTGAAAATAGGAACTGAGCCGGCTCGCAAGCGCTATTGCAGATTGGTTCCCGGCAAATCAAGTCATGGCAAATTAGTTCGCCGTGCGGCGTCCAGTATCGCAACATCCAGTAACGCAACATCCGGAAACACGGAATCTCTGTTAGCTGTGCAGGCTGTTCAACGGATACAGCGATCATCAACCGCGACGTCAAACAAAGGAGCACCGGAAGTCCGGTGCTCCTCAGTGGAACTGACGTGCAGAGTTGAACAGCGCGTCTTCCCACTTCCCTGCTTATCTATTGTCCTGGCATCCTTGCTTCCTTGCAGAAATTTCTAATTCCGCGTTTCGACGGCTCCCTGGTCGATTGTTCCGCCCGAAACCCTCGGCTGTCCGGCGAAATCAACGGGAATCAACTCAGTGCGATCACCATCGTTATCAGCGTCAAAGTAATCCGGGTTACCAAGTGCCTCTCGACCTGCATCAATGCTTGGGCTACCGGGACCTGGCCTGACTCCACCTGAGTGAGGATTGCTGAACAAAGGATCGAGGTAGAAGTTTGCCAACTCGATTCCACCACACGCCGGGATGAATCCCGTGCCCAGGACGCGATGGGCCAGGTTGTTGTAGGCGACCAACGCCGGAATATCGCCACAAGCCACATTTTCAATTGCCATCTCAGGATGCACCGGTGCACGGTTGCCCCATGAAATGCAGTTGGCGATGGTTGTCCGCGCCCGTTGGTGGCCCAGTGCCAGATAAAGCCCGCCACCGGAATCGTTGACAGCTACGTTTCGCGAAAACGTCGAGTTCGCCAGTGAAGTGCGAGCCCAGTCACCCAGGAAAAGTCCGCCACCGTTATCCAGCGCCCCGTTTGAATCGAAAATGCAGTTCATATACAAGTGACGGGCGCGGGTGTCATCTTGAGCTGTCCCGACGGCCATTCCTCCACCGGTCGCCGCCGCATTTCGCTTAAAGAGCACATTGTAGATGTGGCTGTTGCGTTCCGGTCTTCCATCGTCGTGAAATCCTGCACCTGACCGTCCCAGGTATACCCCTCCGCCCAGTTCACGTGCACCGTTTCCTTCAACAAAGCACTGGTCCATGTTCAGAGTTCCGCCGATCGCACAGATTCCTCCGCCGAAGGACTCGGCTACGTTGCCTTCTAGAATTGTCTCTGTAACGTCAAGCGTGTTGCCGCGGCCCGGTGGAACAATGCGGGAGAGAAACAGGATGCCGCCACCGAGTTTGTTGACTCTGGTGGGGCCGTTGGCATTTCCATTGGTGATTCTCACACGGGAGATCAGCGCGCGGCCCGGTCGTCCGGTATTCACGGTGACAACGTGTCTTGCATACCGCGACGGCTGACCGGAATCCTGCACGTCACCATCGAGGATGGTCCGGCCGGGAGTTCCCATAGGTCGGAATGGAGCAGTCTCATTACCCAGGTAGCCGCCGATCAACGATTGATTCGGCCCGAGATTGAATGTCGCGTCGACGATACTGATCCCGGTCGGGCTGGGACGATACGTGCCATGCGCCACCAGAAACACGGCATCACGCGGACCGTTACGCAAGGCGACACTGAGGTTGTTGTAAGCAGTTGCCCAGCGCACACCATCGCCACCGGCTGGTGCATCGTCATCGACAAAGACATAGTTGGTCTGGCCGGCCGTGACCGAAGGTAACAAGGTAGATGCGCAGATCGCTGACATCGCAGCAAACGCAAAAAAACTGGTTCTAAAACGATTCAAGATTGATGTCATGGCTCTCCTCAATAGACCCGACCATGAAGGCGGGAGACTGGTTGGTGAATGTTCTGAAGTCCGGACAGAAAACGCCTGCCCTGCTGATGAGAAACATCAGGCATGTCAGTTGTGAAAAAGAGTTCGATCGAGTCTCTATCAAGTGGATCGAGGTGGCTGCCGAAATCATGACATTGCAGGCCACATGAATTCCGGAAAGCGGATCCGGTGATTTCGTTCGCCGTGAATCTGCGCTTGGGCTAAGATGCTTTGCGAAGCTAGGTGTCGCGACAGGGTTTACGATTCAGGAATCGGGTACATGTCATCAGAGAAAAACATGCAGGCGGACGAAGACTTTGTCGCCATTTTCAACGATGCAAGAATCGGAATCGTGCATGCAGAAACTGAACTGCACCGGCAATACGTCGGGCGTCTTGTAAAACTTGCCAGCCGGAAGATTAATCAACGTTTCCGATCCAAGATCGACCCTGACGAAGTTGTGCAGTCTGTTTTCGCGAGTTTTTTCAGACGGGCGGCTGACGGGGACTTCGAGCTGAACACGTGGAATGATCTCTGGGCCCTTCTGGTAACGATAACCCTGAGAAAGTGCCGGACGAAGACAACCGGATTTCGCACACTGAAAAGAAACGTTGCGCGGGAGCAGTCAATTTCCCCGGGCAAAAGTGAAAGCTCGATTCACATTCGCTCAAGCGAACCGTCGCCTGAAGAATCAGCATTGTTCAACGAAACGCTCGACCAGTTGTTCGATCTGCTCAGCCCGCTTCAGCAGTCGATTGTCAGTCTGCGGTTGCAGGGATATTCAAATGTCGAGATAAGTCAGCAAATTGGACGCACAGAACGAACCGTCTATCGCGCCCTCAAGCAGGTCCGCGAAGTTTTCGTTCAGTTTGAATCCGATGATGAGCCGCCCGATGATGAGCTGCCCGATGATGAGTCGTCAGAGTAGAAACCCCCGCCATCATCTCGTCAGAGATCCGCAGTTCCACTAACCACCGTTTCGTAACCCGGAAAAGAACGCCCGGAAATAAATCAACAGGTCAATAGCGTCCACCTCACCACTTCCGTCTATATCGCCCTTGGTGTAGTGGTCAGCGGAACTTCCGAAACTTTCAAGGATGATCGATTCATCTTCACGACTGACGACCCCGTCCAGATTGGTGTCGCCCATTATCGTGCCGCCATTGTCATGGCCCGGGTCGGGATTAACGGTCCCGAGCTCCAGCCAGATTTGCAAATCAACAATGTTGGCCTTGCCGTTTTGATCCAGATCAAACGCTGTCGACGTCGAAAACCCTTCGGCTAGATTCCCCGAAGCGGTCAGCAGATTTACATCAGCCTGTGTCCGGTATCCATCACCGTCAAAATCACCCATCAGCTGTTGTGCACTTAGTGGAGTCGAAGCCCAGGTCAGAAACAGGCTCAAGACAAGCAGAATTGCCGGAATGCGAAAGACGGTTGTGTGAGTCATGTTTGCTCCTGAATCTTGATTCAGTGGACGTTTACTTCCGGGGCTCGATGCATCTGAAAGCATCTGGAAAAAACACCGGTCAAAATCCTGATCTGGATTCGCTGCAGGATCATGACATTTAATTCTGAATTATTTTTCCAGCTGTACTTCACGCAAAACAGCGGGTTAAATGGAATTGAACGCCGCTCTGGAAATTGTTTGCAATGCAGAATGAATCCTACACGCTGGAGACGATTCTTGCGAATTTTGAAGCAAGCTGGGCCGGAAATTCGCGCGAAGAAATTCTGCAGATTCTGACGCAACACCGTTCAACACCTGACTTGCTGGAAGAGTTGATCCATGCTGATCTCGAATTGAGGCTCAAAGGCGGTGAAGCAGCGAGAATCGAATACTACCTGGAATCATTTCCTGAACTCAAAGAGCCGCAAATCTGCTCTGCGTTGCTGAAAACCGAGTACGCGATTCGTCGCCGGCGCGAACCCGAGCTGGACTTTTCCGAATACGTGGTCCGGTTTCCTGATCACTATCCCTGTCTCCTTGAAATCACTCCGGTATCGGACTGGGAAAGCCAGTGGAAGAAGAGTCGCGCCAGTGCAGGAGAGCAGACCGACGGCCATGACGCTGCTGATACGGATCCTCTGAACGGAGAGGACCAGTCTCTGGAGCCCCGTGAGGATGTCTCCTACATGTCACTCCGTTTCTCAGCGGAGTCGATCCATGCGTCGGGAGGCCTGGGCAATATATGGCTGGCCCACGATCACGAACTCAATCGCAAGGTTGCGCTGAAAGAGATCCGCAATAAGCACGCAGGTAATCCTGCGCTTCAGGCGAGATTTATTCAGGAAGCGATGATCACCGGTGCGCTTGATCATCCCGGCGTTGCTCCGGTCTACAGCCTCAGCCGGTTTCGTGACGGCCGGCCGTACTATGCAATGCGCCTGGTTCGTGGCGCCACCCTCGCCGAGCGTATTCGTGCTTTTCACGAGAATGAAACGGCGGGGCAATCCGACCTGCGTGAGAACCTGGAATTTCGCAGGTTGATCGGTCATTTTCTGGATGCCTGTAACACCATTGAGTACGCGCATAGTCGCGGCGTTGTGCATCGTGACATCAAGCCCGGCAATATTCTGATCGGAGAATACGGTGAGACACTTGTCGTGGACTGGGGACTGGCGAAGCTGAAATCCACCGCCAATGACGCCGTTGAAAATGACTCCGTTGAAAATGACGCAGTCGAAAACGGACAGGCGACAGTCAAGCTGCCGATCGGCGATTCTGCGGATGTCGAATTCTGGGCCAACCACGAAACGACTTCGTATGGCGATGTCGTCGGTTCTCCGGCTTTCATGAGTCCGGAACAGGCCGCGGGCAATCCTTCGGCCGTCGGATTTCTGTCGGATGTTTATAGCCTGGGCGCAACTCTTTACACATTGCTCACCGATGCCAACCGTCCGGCGCCGGAATATGTCGACGGCGTCATGAAATCCCTTGATCCTCCCCGGTTGGCTGCCGGGTCAATGGCACCTCTGATGTCGATCTGCCGGAAAGCGATGTCAGAAAAGCCCGGGCAGCGCTACCAGTCGCCTGCGGAACTCAAAGAAAATGTCGAGAGGTTTCTGGCTAATCTCCCCGTGGATGGTCATCGGGAGTCTGTTCCAGAGAAGTTCGGGCGCCTGCTGAGACGCCATTCCATGCTCGTTCGTATGGGAGCGGTGGCTTTGTTCCTGACTGCTATGGTCGCAACGATCGCGGCGATACGGATCGACGGTGAACGCAACAAGGCGAACGATGCCGCCGAGCGGGCGCGCGTGCTGGCGGCAAACGAGGAAAACGCTCGAAAAGAAGCAGAGCGATCTGCACAGTCCAGCCGCAACCTTGCAGCAATCGTCAACGATATTCTTTTGTACGGAGACGGCCCTGCTAATCGTGGTCACCTGCCCTCGCGAGATCAGTACATCGAAAAATTCGAGGATGAGATTGCCAGTGCCGACGCGGAAACTCAAATGCGTGGCCTCATGGTTCTCGGGCAGAACGAAAGTCGTCTCGGGGATCATTCGGCCGCCCGCGAATACTATCAGCGTGCGATGCAAATTTGTCGGGAAACGGTTCCGGCCACGTCGGCTGATTACCTCGACTGTCTCAGCGGTCTGCTCGCGATGACGCTGTGGTCCGGCCAGTCAGACGTAGTCGGCGACTTGTCTATCGAACTGATTTCACTTGTCGAAAGTTCACCGGAAGCCACAGCCGGTCATCGAGTGAGCGCTTATTCGATCGAGGCAGAAATTGCGCGAGACAAATTTCAGTTTGATAAGGCTCTCGATTCAGCAATCAAGGCTCGAGACATTGCCGAGCAGGAGTTCGGAGCAAGCGACCTCTCATCCATTGAAGCGCGAAACCTGATTGCCGGGATACTTGTTTTGAAGGGAAGCGACGAAGATCTTGAGAACGCGCGACGTGAACTGGATGAACTGGAAAACCTTGTCAGTTCGGAAGGGTTGTCCGAGACCCGCGCTGGTTTGTCCGTCATCAGCACCCGGGGACATCTGCAAATAAGCAAGTCCAGATTCAGGATGGCCGCGGGCGTGTTCCGGCATCTTGTCAACGTCCGGACAAGATTGTTCGGCGCAGGCGATCCCGAAACATTGAAAGCCGCGAGGTCACTTGGCGATTGTCAAACCCGGGCTGCGCTTGCCGAAAATGACTCCGGCAAAAGACTTGCCGGTCTCGTGGAAGCAATTGAAACCCTGGAACAGACACGGTCGGCACAACAATCTGCCGTCGGGATGGATAGTATTGAATACGGCACCACGCTTCTATTTCTTGGAAACGCATGGCGTCATCAAAGCAGGCTTAGTCCACTTGATGATTCCACCTACGACTATCGAAGTCGCGTGTTGACGTCCGCGATATTTGCGGCTCAGGATCGGGGAGCAGACGACTCCATCGTGCTGCGTTTGCGCAATGTGCTGGGAACGCTGCATCTTTCGGTTAAGGAAACCGAAAAAGCGCTGGAGCAGTACAGGCTGGCTGAAGAAGGGTGGAACTCACGCCTTGCCGGGCAACCGGATGAGACACCTCCTCCGTCGTACGATCAACTGATCGTCAACTATGCAAATCTGCTTCAGGTCAACGGCGAGCCAGAACAAGCGCGGCAGATGCTGGAGCGGCTGCTCCAGTCTCATGCCGATCCTCAGACAAACTGGTACGCATACCTGGCTAACAGTTGTTTTCTGGGGGATGACCTGCCAACGGCTGTCGAAGCTTTTGAACCTGTTCTAGCGGATTTCCAGAAGCGATCGCCAAAGCGGATCGGTGCTACGGAGTTTCATGTGCTCATCAGAGTTCTGACGGCAATGGAGTGGTTGGAGGAACATGAAAGTGCGTTTGAAATCTGTCAGGGTCTCCGACGAGATCGCGCCTGGCAGCTGACTGAAAAACAGCATTGCGAGCTCTGCTGCTGGCGGCACATGTTCCTCGTCCGGTCAGGCGATCACGATTCTGCCGGCAGTGTCTATGCAAGGCTCTCGAATTCAGAATGTAGCGACGATGTCTTGATACGCCTGCAGTTTCAGCAGCTTGAATCGCTTGTCGCACGAGATCAAGTCGGTGAAGCAGACGCACTTCTCCTTGAACTGAGTGAAAACAGCGGACTCAGCACGATGCACCAGTGTTTGCTCAACCTTATCCGGGCAGAACAGGATCCGGACTCCGGACTTACCCACGTCGCTTCGGAAGACTTCGAAACGATTATCGACAACATCCAGGCGGATTCATTTTTGCGTTCGCATCGTGGAACGATCAGCCGCGCAGTTGATGACCTGCGAGAAGATTTTTCCCATCAACCCAATGGGGACGAACATTTCTCGGACCTCGAAACACGGTGTGATGAGTTGATTCGGCTCATTGAAGATTTGCAAATTGCAGGCGAGCAATGAGCCGGCGCGAGAGAGTGTTCATTCGCGACTGATTCGAGCCGTGCCATCCGATACAGACTGCAACTGATCGGAATTCAGATATTCAATTGCTTCCGATTCTTCCAGCAGTAAAGCGTCCCAGAAGGCGAGTGTTGAATTTCTGACATACTCGACGTGGCGTTCATTCGCGCGGCCGACGCCCGGGTACCAGGCGCCGGATATTCCGCCGAAATTGTGGTTCGCTTCTTCAATGAAGCACAGGAACTTTGTTTCTGACGAGATATTCTCCCAGGGTTCGAGCCTCCACGTGTAATCCTGGCCGAGACGCCCTTTGTCATTGCTCCCGGTCACGATCATCGCAGGGCGCGTCACGTTATCCCACGAAGTTTCGTCAATCACGCCGCCGGTGCCCTGAGGGCTGATCATCAATAGAGCTTTCGGCCGCTCATCGGTTTTCGTTGTTCTTCGCCTGAGTCCCGTACGAACGGACAGGCCACCGATCATCTGAGTCGTGTACGCGCCGTAGGAATGGCCTGACATGCCGATTCGTTCCTGATCGAGACGGCCGCTCAAAACCTCAATTTGATTTTCGATGTGTTCGAAGTTGTCGAGAACGAGCGAGATATCGTCTGCTCGTTCGATTACGTATTCTCCCAGCGAAACCGATCGCATCAACTGCCGGAAGTTCCGGTCTTCTTCTTCGCGAAGTGAAAGCGAATCTCCATGAGTGGGCTGGATACAGACGTAGCCGTGAGCAACCCAGTAATCAACCAGTGGCCGGTAGTTTTCTTTGCACCCTCCTGCTCCGTGCGAAAAAATGATGACCGGCAGTTTCTGTTCTCCAGTCTCCGCCGATTCGTCTTCCGCATGACTACGTCCGACAGATTCGATCAGCCCGGCACCTTCGTTTCCAGAGGAATCACCCCGGAAGCGCGGAAAGTTGACACGGATTTGAAGCGGCGCCTGATTCCCACCTCTTTCCAGTTCGAGGTCGCGAAAGTCGATTTCAATAGTCTGGCGACCGGGCTCGTAAAGGCCGGCCTCCTGCGCGGTCGCGTCCCGTTCACGAGAAACAGCATCCTGAATTTCACGATCCTGCATTGGAGCAAGCGCGCTGGAACTGGAAGTCTGAAGAATGAATGAGATGGTTATCGAAGTTGCGATAATTACTGACTTATACATTGGGCGAACCAGAGGCCAGGGGGCGTGAACTGCACAGGCGGATCTGCGTAACAAGAAAGTTGCAGGTGTCTGACTATCTAACACGCAGAAGTTTCCTGGATCGGACTGCTGAAGAAGCAAAGGCAGGATTTCAACGCCCGCTTCTTACTACCTGTCGGGTTCAGTACCTTTCATGCAGGCGGTTCGTTTCCGCAAATCCACACGGTGGAGCAGATTTGTAACAAGTTGCTTCTAGGGTTGGATGTTGAATCGCGGTTGGCGGCTTGCGATCAACTCGGACTCGTACGCTCTGCGAACCATCGTTTCTGAAGCTCTCGAATCGGGATCAAAGTCGTGAACTTCAATGGTGATGCTGTCGGCTCCGCGGGACGCGAGGTATCCCGAAAGCGTGGCGCTGTGTGACGAATCAATATGGGTCAGCAATCGCTCGCGCAGGTTGTCCGTCTGACCGATGTAGAGGTATCCCGTTTCGTCGCGGAAAATGTAGATTCCCGGGTGCTCGTTGAGAACGGTTGCATCGGCAACGATATCGGCCACCGAATGTGATTCGATCGTTCTACCCCAGTCAGCAATCCTTGTGATCAATTCCGGCCGGAGTCGCCGCTGTTTGCGCATCTTGAATGCGGCTCTACGAGCGAGGTAAACGTCTAACGAGCTATCGATTTCAAGAACCAGTGCATCGAACTCGGCGCGAGCCTCGGGGGTTACCATGATCCGGTCCGTTGACATGCCATAGCGATCCTGAACACTGCGCGCGGCAATCTCTGCAATGTGTGTGATTTCCGACACGTCCAGGCGTTGCCGCTGAGTTGTCTCGACGTTTAGTTTGCCGGCTTTGCGAAGATTCAGCAGAGTCCATCCACATTGCTCTACCGTCGCGCCCGGCAGGTGTTGTTGAACTGCAGCGACGAAAGCCGTGTGCAGCCTGTCGTTCAAAATAACTTCATCGCAACTCCAGCCTTCATGAGTCTGGCTGAATGCTGTTCGGACGACCGTTCTGAGTCGAGCCGTTTCAATTTGAGCGCGAGGTTCCTCGTCAGACTGAGGCGCTGTTGCCGCATCCTGAAAACTCTCACCAGAAAATTCAGCTTCAATATTCTCAGTCGGTTGAGCCCGTACAGAACCGGACACGAAGCATAGAAATAGAAGAACCCAACAAGCTGGAAACAAAACACAAAAGCGCGCGGAAAATCCATTCATGACATTGCGATGAGAAAAGGTCTGGCTTCACATCACTGTCTCAGCGAAACATCCATGCATGAAGCATCGCAATCGTAGTCGCAAGTGCCACCCCGGTTCAACAAGGCGCATGTCGGCCGCATGCACTTTCAGTTGGAAAGATCGGCGCAGAAGCTTTGCGATAAGCAAAGATGATGCCGTCGGGCTGCCAATCAAACGCAATAGGTATTAGCCGTTGCCGTCGGGAACAATCGTGCCCGGTGGAATCTCTTCGGCTTCGGAGGAGCCGTTTGCATCTTCAGCTTGTTCGATACCAAGGTCGATTCCGGCTTCGTTTTCGCCTGGTTCAGGCTCGACCAGGGGTGACTCCGGCGGTGTGTCTGAATCGGTTGGTGCGCCTTCGCTTTCGGTGCCCGGAGCCGCAGGTGGCTCAAGTGGATCTACGCGAGTGTTTCCGATCTCTGCCGGACCTTCCTGCTGTGTCGTATCGCTTTCGTCAGAACTATCTTCTGCCCCTTCTTCTGAGTCGGCGGCATCACCATCCTGGTCGTCTCGAGACAGAATGCTCGGTTGGTCGTCTTCGCTGTCCTGCTCGTCGTCCTCGTCGATGATGCTGAATATGTCGTCGTAGGATCCTCCGGTTGGATCGGCATCCTTGTCTTCGGTTGCTCGAACGCGTCCGTCATCGTGCCACCATGTCCACTCGCCAGCCATACGGTCATCTTCGTAACTGCCCTCAATGGATTTCATCCCGTTGTCGTGCCACCAGATCCAGAGTCCCGTTTTCCGGCCTTCTTCAAACCAGCCCTCACCTTTTTTAGATCCGTTTTCATGCCACCATGTGAACTTGCCGGTTCGCTTTCCTTCAACGTATCGTCCGCGCATCTCCGGTTGACCGTTTGAATACCAGACGTTGACTGGTCCGTTCTGGTAGGCGGCATCGGTTTGGCGCATAGGAGCCGGAGTGGCTTCCCACCAGTCGTCGCTGCCATCCAGCTCAAGCCGGCCATCGAGGTAATAGCTTTCCGAACTCAAAACACCCGGGCGATAGGCGGTGGTCTGACGTACGACTCTACGACCCTCACGGTATTCCTCTTCCCGAGTGAGCTTGTCTTCCTCATTCCATTCGTAGAGGCCGCCATCGAGCACGCCGTCTTTGAAAGTCGCGACACGCATTCTCGCTGACGTAGGGTAAAGCCATACAGCCGTGCCGTGACGCACGCCTTCTTTGTACTGGATTTCGAAAACCTTCTGCTGGTTGCGATCACTAATGATCCACGAACCATTAAGTTGATCATCCGAAAATGAAGCTACTGAAAGAAACGGTCCGGTGTACATGTTGAAAGGGCGTTCCGAGAAAATGCCTCCATCGGAAACATCATGAATCCTTTTCCAGACACCGACCATCTTGCCCATGTCGAATTGTCCGGTCGCCTGAACGCGTCCATCTCGGGTATACACCCGCCACAATCCATGATTGACGTAGTTGCCATCTTCATCCTGACGAACTTCCTTTTCGAGAAGCTTCTTACCATCGGGATAGTTTTGAGTGACCAGCTCGTTTCCTTCGCGTGTAGGAGTGAGTGGCTCCTCTTCGCGTTCGCGCCTGATCAGCCGACCCGGTTCGATGTTCTCAACTGCGGGGCTTTGCACTCCTGCCGGTGCCGTCAGGTTGGTGGACGGCGTTCCGCCTGGAACAAATGAATTGCGCTGAGCAGGTAGTGGATTGAGCGCTCCATTCGTCTGCGGAAAAAACGCCCCCGGCTCGGTGACAAAAACATCCTGGTTGGCAGAGCCAAGTGAGGGAATCGATTCTACGGTTGCCGGTTCCTGGGCAAGCGGATCCCGGAAAAGTGCCTGGGCTTCGCATTGGCTGGAAGCACACGCCACAACAAAAGCGCAGCCTGCGATAATCGCCGCCATCAGCGCGCGAGGTATCGAGGATATTTCGGGAGTAAAGGGCTTGATCATTGGTCAACTCAATTGCAAATTCGGCTTGCGCATCCCTCGCGAAATCCCGGTTCCTTCCGGTTCTATTTTTCCACATCTACCATCGACGAGGAACGGAAAAAAAGCTGACTCCATTCGTATCGCGCAATATGTCTGCTTCAACCAGTTCGACTGACGCCCTGAATACCACCAAGTCTGCGGGTTGTAGCAACTGGGCGATTCCTAGCGTCCGGGCGTTGTATCCCTCGACGCAAGGGGTTGCGCACCGGGCCGCGCTGGAGAATTCGACGTGCGGGACTTGCCTGCGTCGCAGTCGCTATCAACAATCGAAGTAGTAGCCCATGCCGCGATTTCCTGGTTGGCGGGCATTTAGAAGCTGTAATTTCCCGCAAGCATTGATGGACATTCATCGCATTGGCGCGGTGGCGATGTCTGAAAATCCCGTTCTCTATTCATGAAATCTAAAGCATTCTTCGGCAAGAAAGTTCCCGTCGGGAAGATCGAAGTTGACCGCGAATCGACTTCCGCGGTCAGCCCTGAAGTGATGCGCCGAATGGAACGGATTTCCGACAACTATGACAAACTGAACAGCGTACTCGCTGAGTTGGAATCCCGGATTCAGAAAGATCCTACTCTGCGTGAATACGACCGGATTGCGGCCGAGGCTGCGGAAACCGGCAGCGAAGAAACGGGCCGACGTACCAAAAAGAAGCGCAGCTCGCGTTCACGAAGACGTTCGGCTGGCCCCAACAAACCGCGATAGCTGGCCGATGGTTGCTGTCGGCAATTGTTCTTTCGGGTACGATCTGCTTTGTAATTGTCAGCCTAGTCGAGTTCGCTGTGTCCTATCTGAAACTATCCGGGGGAACCATCGTCGATCCGGCAAACGGTATCGACCTTCAACGTGACGATATCTGGATTCGTGACGGCAAGGTCGTTGCTCCGCCGGACAGCACCGGCAACGCGCAAGTCACGACGGTTGATGTGGAAGGTATGGTCGTCATGCCCGGCGCCATCGACATGCACTGTCACATCGCCGGTCCGAAGGTCAACATCGCGCGGCAGATGCAGCCCGAGATGACGCGTCTGGCTCTCGAAAATGGCGTGATGGCTAATGTGCCCGATCTGTTTACGGCCGGCTTTCGATACACCGGACTGGGATACACCACTTGTTTTGACGCGGCTGTATCGCCGCTTTCTGCACGTCAGGTTCACAGCGAATTCTGCCGGATCCCGAATCTGGACACGGGCTTTTTTGCGTTGATGGGAAACAACCATCGGGTACTCGACTGTGTAGCGCGGCAGGACGCTGAAGGCCTGGATGCATTTCTGGGATGGCTGATCAATCGCTGCGGTGCTTTTGCTCCAAAGCTGGTTAACCCCGGCGGAGTTGAGCTCTGGAAACGAAGTGCCGGGGGCAATGCAGACGATCTTGATACGCCACTGGACAACGGTGTGCTGACTCCCCGCCGGATCATTCGCGAGTTGGCTATGTCGGCAAACCGTCTGGGGCTTCCTCATCCGGTTCACATTCACACCAATAACCTTGGAATGCCGGGCAACTGGCGAACAACACTAGAAACCATGAAGTCCCTAGCGGGAATCAAGTCGCATCTGACCCACATTCAGTTTCACAGCTATGGCGGTGGAGACGCGGACGGGGGTGACAACGCGGCGGAGGCGGCACTTTGTTCACGGGTTCCCGAGTTGTCGGCCTATATCAACGAGCAGGATGAAATCACCGTTGATGTCGGCCAGGTGATGTTCGGCAGGACCACAAGCATGACCGGCGATGGCCCGTTGGGTAACTATCTGCACCGGATACACGGCGACAAGTGGTATTCAGCTGACACGGAGCTCGAGTCCGGATGTGGAGTCTCCCCGGTCGAGTACAAAAACCGGAATCTGGTGAACGCTTTGCAGTGGGTGATCGGACTTGAGTGGTATCTGCTGGTGAAAGATCCGTGGAAAGTCGTAATGAGTACTGATCATCCCAACGGCGGCAGCTTCGTCGCTTATCCCCAGATCGTCAGGCTACTGATGGATCGCGCCTATCGGACTGAAAAGCTGAGCGAAGTAAACGAACGGGTCCTGAAGTATTCAACGCTCGAATCCCTGGATCGGGAATACTCGCTGTTTGAAATCGCGATCATTACGCGCGCAGGGCCGGCGAGAATTCTCGGCTTGAAAAGCAAAGGACATATAGGCGCTGGAGCGGACGCGGACATCACCGTCTACGCTCCCGATGCCAACTACGAAAAGATGTTCTCATTGCCGCGATACGTTTTGAAAGGCGGCGAGTTCGTTGTGCAAGACTATGAAATCGTTAGATCTGCCGGGGGAAGCACAATCTCGGCGGACGTCTCATACGACCGCGATCAGGACGGACAGATTGATAGCTGGTTCGATGACCACTATTCGATCAGTTCATCGCACTTTCGGGTCAGCAGCTCCGATTACGGCCGCAACTCAGTACGCATCAACTAGCGTTTCTTGCCGGAGTACGCGGATAGATCAACCGCCGGTGCCACCAATGCGTCCGAGGCGTTTGATGATCGCTTCAATTTGCCGCTGAAGAGGTTGAGGCGCGTAGGCAATGATACTCTTGAGTTCCGGGTCATAGTCAACCTTGACGCCCGGAGTGCTGTTGAGCTGTGGACCGATCGTTCTGTTGAACAGGTCGATCAGGTGCTCTTCAGTAAGCGCCCCGTTGATAATGTCCCCGCAGTAAAAGAGCTCAAGATCACTTCGGCTGGCCGCTGCATCATACGAGGTAAGTTCCAATGTTCTCGAATCGACCACTCGAACGGTTAAGTCCATTGACGCTGCAAGTTCCTTAGCGGCGCTGATCGGCGTCGCTTCATTGAACTGCCCAGGGATGAGCGTTGCGGGCGTCCATCCCTCGCGAGCGACCGCGTTCCAGTCGACGAGGATCATCACGTCGGACTGTCGATGAATACGGGTCAGCAATGCTTCGATCGGAGTCGGATACGAATATCGTTGAGCCAGTGGCAAACTGATGTAGCTTTCTGCCGACGCTGAGGCCGATTTGAGAATTTCGACATCGTCTGCCGCAATTCCGCCGCCCATCACTTCCTGAATTGCGCGGACTTTGTCGAAGAGCAGCTGGATTTCATGGTGACCTTGAGGCGATTGCCGCACGTTGAGCCGGTCGCCAGCAAGCTCTGCCGTCGCTGTATTCAGTTCGCGAATCCAGGATTGAGGATCAACCAGTTGTCTTACTGCGGCCAGCTGGCCTTCGCGCGCTGCCTGTTGGTCCGGATTGTTGACTGGCGGAAGTTCGTATTCATGATCGGTCATCGAGGTCGAACCTTTAGCGCGAACCACGATGATCCCTTCCGGTCGAACAACGCTTTCAAGGCCGTGCGGCTCAAGAATTTTTTCAATGACGACCGCATACGATTCGTTTTCAACGTGAACATTGACCTGGGCGTCAAAAGGAATTCCGGCTGCCTGCCAGGAGTCAACGTCGATGTGAAAAGCCAGACCAAGCAATGCGGTGATTTCCCGCAATGCGTAGATGACCGGCTGGTCCTCGTATTTCAACCCGGCACAATTCAGGCCTAACTGCCGATCAATGTTGATGATTTTTGCGTCGGGTTTCTCGATGTAGTATCGCGGCATCCCCGAAGACTCTTCATCGCGAATAGCATCCGTAATGTTCTGGAACTCAAGGATGGAAGAGTTGGCTTCAGCAAGTAGCGACGCAAGTTCACCGGGCCCGGACAGTTCCGTTTCGGGTGAGAGGATTCCGCCGTTAAGAACGTCTGAACCTCCCAGCGGATTTCGATCGAGCGGGTTGGGATCGAGTGGCCCGGGGTCCTCGTCCTGCGTACCCGATTCGTTCAACTGTTCCGCGTCCGCTTCATTTTCAGCGACCTCAAGCGGGTTGGCGGGCGGAGCCGGGTTTCCGGCGTCGTCAGCATCCGTCGTAGCAATATCCGTCGTAGCAATATCTGTCGCAGCTGACTCAGGATCGTCGGTACCGTTTGAATTGTTTTGATCGGTGTCTGCGTCTGAATCGGACTCGCCGGTCTCGGGATTCGGATTGTCATCCGCATCCGCGGTGTCGTCAGCGTTGTTTTCGTTCGGGTTCCCCGACTCATTTAACGCATCGGGATCGTTTGATGTGTCTTCGTCATTACTGCCGGCGTCTTCCTCCAGCGCGCCATTGGCGGCGACGGATTCACTACCATTGTCCGGCGTGTTTCCGCGGTTCATTACAATCGCGCCGACGATCGTCCCGATAATGACCAGGCCGGCCAGAGCAACTCCGCCGATCAGAATCATCTGCTTTCGCGCTCGAGCTTCAGGAGTCGTCCACTGCTCATTGGGCAGCAGCGGAGAGTCGGCGTCGCTTGCCGGTGCCGAAGCCGCGGAATCGTTTCCAGCCGGTGTTTTTTTGGCGGGACGCTTTTCAGCGGTGGGCTGACCTGATTTGCGGGGCGGCCCCGGAACTGCAGGTTTTTTCGTCGGGGAGCCGGTTGCGTTGGCGGCATCACTGGTCGCGAGAACAGCGTCAATGTCATCGAAGTCTCCGGACGCAAACGCGTCAGCGCTTGAATCGGCATCCTCGACGTCATCGGACGACTGTTGTTCCGCCGGTTTCCATCCCGGTGGCGGAGTGACCCTGACCATGTTGCTGCATTTTGGGCATGCGAGAACCTGGCCTATCGCCGACTCACGGGTAACTTTGAGCTTTGCAGCACAGGTTCCACAGATGATTGAAAAAGGTTCCACGATTTATCCGCCCTGATTTTGCTGCACTGTGCCCCTCAGTTGCAGCTGTGCCTCGCAGTTACAGCTGCCCTCGTTACCCGCTTCCACTTCCCGTTCGTCCGCAACCATTCCGGACTTATTCGGTGAGCCGGAATGCTTCAGGAAGTTCAATTCCTTTTGCCGCCGCACCTGCGCGAGTGGTAATCACGATCGCACGACTGCCTGGTGACTCCGGATCGTCGCCGACGACCCAGACAAGTTTACATTCCGGATCAGATGGTCCACTGATATCTTTGTTCGGATTACAGCGAACCATGATCTCAGTCAAAATCTCCGCGAGCGTTTTATTATCCAGTTTGAAGGCGCCCGGACGTTGGTTTTGCGTAATTCCGTCGGCTTCGAGGTCGTTTCCGATCAACCTGATCGCAAAAGGAAAACTCAATCCGGGATAGTCGTCGGAAATTTCCTGTTCCAGGTCCGCGAGCAGGACAATCAGGTCAGGATTGGTCACGAGATTCAGACTGCGCGGAGCCGCCAGAAGTTCCTCAAGACTTCCGGGAACGTCGGAGCCGGTATTTGCTGCGGGATCCAAGTCTCCCGACGCACCTCCGGCAAACGAAATAACGAGCTCCGAAGATGCAAGGATGTTGTGAGCCGCCATCTCAGGTAACCAGCAATTAGCGATGACCTTGCCGTTTTCCACATCCCACCTCAGATTGCGGTAGAAGTCCGCGACGATGAGCGGAAATCGTTCCTGCACCTTGCGCCAGTATCCGGCCGCCGGAATCGACGCAACGAAAGATGAGAGTTCATCGCGCTGGGTCCGCAACGATCCTTCCATTCTCTCCTGAAGTTCACTGGACCGCATGTCTACGCTCTGGTCGAGCACGACCTCGAAGTAACTGCCCCGATCGATATGCATGGAGACGATCCCGCCTCGCAACTCGTCAGGCATCAGATAGTCGAGCTTACGATTGAACGCCCTGAGTGAGGGACCCATCATCTGCTGGCCTTCCTGATTGACCAGAGCTTGTCGCAGGAACATGAATGTCAGATGCCGGTCCCGGTCAGTCCACTCAGCAAGTGCCCGGAAGCTGCCGGAAAACGAGTTTGCTACTCCGTTATCAGCAACGACCTGGATCTGTTCCGTAGGTCCGTACACAAATCCCGATGCTGTATCTCCGGATCCACCTGGAATCGGAAAGTATGAGTTGTTTCCACTTGAGTAAATCGCCTGTCCGCCGCCGGTCTGCGAGATCGTTATGCCCTGCCATCCCGAAACCAGCGCGCCGGTCTGTTCTGCTTCAGTCAGTCTGACGACGTAGCAGGTTTCATATGACGAGCCGGTGGAGTAATAAGCGAGAATCAACTGGTCAATTTCATTCAGCCGTACGCCTGTCTGAGTCTGCCAGGTGGCGATCGTCGTGTTCATGCGCGGACCCAGCCCGCGCATCAGCAGTTCGCCTTGCGCGTCGGCCATCAGGCTTGCCGGTCGCATGATGTACACCAGTCGGGGGCCGCCGGGCAAATACGAGAAATCAATATTTGCAGCTTCCGTCGGCGACTGCCACAGACTCTCGCGGTCGTCATCTATCAATTCCTGGTCGAGCCTGACGATGGTTGGAGACGTCATGGTTCCTCCACCATCGGGAGTCTCTTCGCCGGTTTCGTTTCCGGCGTCTGCTGTCGTATCGTCTCCCCCTTCGGGTTCAAACTCCTGCTGACTGGCATACCACATCAACCCGCCAATCAGTCCGGCAAAAGCCAGAAGTGATCCGGCCACGACAAGTGGCATCATCCATTTATTCTTTTTTCGTGGCGCCGGCTTGCCCGACTTTCCGGCGGTCGTCGGTTCGGCGCCAGCGATTGGGGCGATTCCCGTTTTCACGGCGCTTACAGATGCCGCACTTTCCTCCCCGGCATCTATGACGATTTCAGTCGGCTCACTGACACGTGTCTCTCCGGTAAAATCGACCGCTCCGGCATCCTGTCGCGCCAGCCAGGCACGCAGCTTCATCTGGGAAGCCGGCGCGGCGAATTTTTCCGCCTTTTCCGGCTCAGTGTCTTTGCCCGGAATCAGCCCGGTGAGTGTCGAGATGATCTCACCACAATCGCCTTGCCGTTTTTCGGGATCCTTGTCCAGAAGTCGGGCTATGAACTGATCGAGTTCAGGAGGGATTTTGTATTTTGCCAGTGAAGGTGCCGCGACTGACTTGTGACTTTCAATGACCTTGTGGACATCTTTATTCTCAAACACAGGTCGCCCGGAGATCATCCGGAACAAGAGACAGCCGATTGCGTAGAAGTCGGAGCGGGCAGAAAGCGCCGGCTGGTCGCTGACGACTTCCGGTGCCATGTAGTCATATCTCGATTCTTCTGAATGCTCCTCGAAGCCGCCTTCCGGGGTAACGCTGAGTCGCAGCCTCGACAATTCTTTGTTCTGAAACCAGACCGTCATCGGAGAGACGGCGTTGTGAACGATCCCTTTTTCGTGCAGCGAATTCAGGCCCCGTGCCACGCTCAGAATAACACGACAGGCGTCATGCCAGGGCATTCTGGATTTTTCCGGCATCAACTTCGCGAGACTTCGTCCGGTTGACGGCCCGGTTACCGCGAACCGGTACTGCGGGAGAACAACAGTTTCAAAGATGGGGACGAGGTTGGGGTGATCAATATCGTTGACTGCACCGGACAGCAGTTCAATTTGTTTCCAGACCGCCAGGCTTTCGTCGCTGTCGCCTTGAAGGAAAGTCAGGAGCACAGGGACGCCGGTTTTGCGGTGCACGGCATCGAAACTTCCCTTGAGCGGGCCGGAGCCCTGCTGGCCTGTCAGAAGATAATCGCCAGCATTGATTGGAGCATAATGGCCCGCGAGCAATACCTCGCTTTGCCACTTCGTGATCAGCTTTGCGTGCACGAGAAACTGCGCCAGCAGACCTGAGTCGTCAGCCGGAGAAGTTGAGCCATCGGTGGAATCACTGGACGGTTCCAGATTGCCCTGTTCAGCCTGAAATTCGAATTCAGCGACTTTGGCCTGCAAATTGGCCGGATCAACAATCCGGGCGGCAGCAAGCAGCTCCAGGAATTTGGGTTTATCGATTTTCAATTGCGCAATTTGCGGGGTAGGTGGATGGTGATCGTTAGTCCGGAATGTCGTGAATTGGTACGAAGCCTCAACACAAGTTACGACACTCGATTGTAACCCGGGTGGTCGGTTTCAACTGACAGGCAGCATCGCCAGTCGTGCACGATTCCCTATTTCTCCGGATTTCGCCCGGACCGATTGTCCTATCAGGTCGATTAAAGATATTGTATGAACTTGCCTGTCAGCCGTTAAACGGTGCAGCCGGTACACAACGCCGACGCTCGCTGTTTTGACGGCATTCCTTTCTGATCCATTTCCGGTGTTCTGATGAATTCGACGGTAACTTCCGATCAAAAGCCGCGACACATGAAACCATTTGAAGCCGCTCAGCTCTACTTCGATCGAGCGGCTGACAACCTCGATATCGAAACCGGGATGCGGACACTTCTAAAGCGCCCGATGCGTGAGATTACGGTTCGGGTTCCTGTGGAGATGGAGGACGGGCGAACTGAAACACTGATCGGATACCGCGTCCAGCACAACAACGCGCGCGGCCCGATGAAGGGTGGTCTCCGCTATCACTGGGATGTCGACCTGGACGAGGTGCGGGCGCTGGCGTCACTCATGACGTGGAAAACGGCCGTCGTAAATATTCCGTATGGCGGCGCGAAGGGCGGAATCTGCGTCGACCCCTACAAATTGTCACGCAAAGAAGTTGAGCGGATCAGCCGTAAGTTTGTCGATCAGATTCATGAGATCATCGGACCTGACAAAGATATTCCCGCGCCCGATATGGGGACCAACAGCGAGACGATGAGCTGGATAAGAAATCAGTGGGAGAAGTACCACGGTTTCAATCCAGCCTGTATCACCGGTAAGCCGGTTGAGGATTACGGAGCCAAGGGCCGCGAGGAAGCCACCGGACGAGGATGCGGCATCCTTGCGTTCAAATTGCTCAAACGACTTGGGCGCAGACCCAAAGATGTTCCCGTTGCCATTCAGGGATTCGGTAACGTAGGGGCTCATGCAGCCAAGTACATGTTCGAGTCCGAGTTTCCGATTCGCGCAATCAGTGATATCAGCGGCGCCTACTACAACGAAAAAGGGCTCGATATCCATGAAGCACTCAGGTACACCTTGCAGCACGGTTCGCTGAAGGGCTATGGAGGTGGCGAAGAGATCTCCAACGAGGAGCTTCTTGAACTCGACGTCGAAATGCTTGTTCCCTCAGCCATCGGTGGTGTGATCACGATGGATAACGTGGACAGAATCAAAGCCAAGTACATCATTGAAGGCGCCAACGGACCGACGGATGCTGACGCCGATGAGAGGTTGTTCGAGCGGGGCATCATCGCGTTGCCGGATATTCTGGCGAATGCCGGCGGTGTGACGGTGAGCTATTTCGAGTGGGTTCAGAACAGGCAGTATTACAGTTGGCCACTGAGCCGCGTTCGACAGGAACTGGACGCGGTACTTACATCCGGGTTCGAGGCGGTCTGGGACGAGGCCAACGAAAACAATGTCAGCCTCCGTACTGCCGCATTCATGATCGCAATCCGCCGCGTGAAAAGGGCGACTGAGTTGTCAGGAATCTAAATCGTCCGGGGTTGGCTCGCCATGGATCCAATTCGTCGTGGCTCGGATTCGCCGCGGATCGGTTCGTCGTGGATCGAGAGCATTCAACCTTGTTGGAAGTGTTCCAGGCGGGGCAATGGCGCGGGTTGCTGGGCATTTAGGTATGTCGTTGCAAAGCGAGGCAGGCCGGATATCCTTTTGAACATGGTTTCGCGATCGGCTTGATTGCCGCCGCGTCCCGTGACTTCGTTCAGTCACGTTCCAATTTTTGTCGCGTTCATTTTCAGTCGGCCAGCGAAATTCCATGAATGCAACTCCTCTACCAGCAACTGATGGCGAAGTGCTTGAGCGTTATCGCAGGTTGCAGTCCGGGGAACTCGAGATCGTCCGCCAATGCAAGAAGCAATGGTCAATGGTCGGCTATGTTCGCGGGCTTCTGTTCATCGCTTCTGTCGTTCTGCTGATTGCAGGCTTTGCGCACTGGGCTGGAATCGACAAGTCAGTCTGGTTTGTTTTTTCGGGGCTCGCGTTTTTTTCATTTCTGGTTGTGGCGTTTCTGCACGAGCGAATGCAATCACGTATGCGCGACTCGGCAATGAAAGCGGGGATTTTCGGCGAGTCGATTGCTCAGGTCGGACGTGACTGGGAATCCATCAAAGATCGCACGCCAGATATTCCAGAGAGCTTCAGAGCGACGGCTTTTGATCTGGATCTTGTCGGCAGGAACTCTCTGCACAAATTGATCGGTACTACCCGGACTCCATTGGGCGACGAAACGCTCGCGAGTTGGATCGTCGAAGGGGCGCTGCCGGAAGAAGTAAGTGCCCGGCAAAAAGCGATAGCGGAATTGAAGCCGTCGATTGAGTATCGGGAACAATTCCGGTTCCGCTGTGAAGTATTGACCGACGGCAAAAGCGGACCTGCGGGCTTTCTTCACTGGACTGACGGCGAGAGCTGGCTCGAGTCACGAACCTGGCTGGTGCTGCTCGCCCGCATAACGGCGCTGATATCTCTGGCGTCAATCGTTCTGTTGTTCACCGGTCTGGTGCCGCCTTTCTACCCGGCGATGGCGGTTGCGGCGATGGTAATTGTCAACTTTTTCGTCGCCATCTTTTTTGCGGGGACGATGCATGACATCTTCAACCTGATCTCGTCGCGAAGGAACGAAGTTGAATACTACGTTCGTCTCTTCGATATGATCTCCGACTTTGAGGCGAAATCCGGCAGGCTGCAGGATATTCAGAATCGACTACTTAAGGACTCAGGCGACGCCCGCCAGCAGATTCACGGTCTGGGCAGGCTGGTATGGCTGGCCAACATCAGACGCAACGGAGTCATCTTTGTCATTTACCTGGCATTCGAGTTTCTGTTTTTGTGGGACGTTCACATCCTTGATCGTCTGGAAGCATGGAAGAAGAAATACGGTCACTACGCACGCGGATGGTTTGAAGACCTCGGGCAATGGGAAACCCTCTGTGCCCTTGCGAAGCTTGCCGCTGACAATCCGGAATGGGTTTTCCCTGACGTGAAACTACCGGACGATCCATCGGGCAATCTGATCTCATGCACGCAGATCGGGCATCCATTGCTGGACCAGTCGCGCGTATGTAACGATGTTGACGTCGGGCCGACCGGAACTGTCCTGCTGGTTACCGGATCGAATATGTCGGGAAAGAGTACGCTACTCCGTAGCATCGGCGTTAACTCGGTACTCGGAAGGATGGGCAGTGTTGTTTGCGCGGGCCGAATGACGATGCCGCCGGTACACATTGAAACCAGTATGCGAATCATTGATTCGCTTTCGGACGGCGTTTCATTTTTCATGGCAGAATTGAAACGTTTGAAAGAAATCGTCGATACGGCCGGTGAGTGCCGCAAGGATAAAAAACGTTGCCTGCTGTTTCTGCTCGACGAAATACTTCAGGGAACTAATTCACGAGAGAGGCAGATCGCCGTCAGTCGTGTTGTTCGCAGACTGATTGATCAGGAGGCTATCGGAGCGATTTCCACACACGATCTTGATCTTGCGACCACAGATGATCTTGAACAGGCCTGCCGTATTGTCCATTTCTCAGAGCAGTTCCATGAAGTGGATGGCAAACGTCAAATGACGTTTGATTACCGGATGAAACACGGTATCGCCGAAACGACCAATGCACTGGCGCTTCTGGAAATGGTCGGGCTTGGCGACGAATCCTGCACAGGGAGTCAGAACTCAGGCACCGGGAGCCAGAACACAGGCAGTTAGGTGGCTGCCGATCATACATCGCCGGCGTTCACGTTTGTGTCGCAAGCCGTTTTGTCTTCACCGCGTCGCCTACGACTTGGTTTCGCTTGTGACTAAGAATTCGCTTGTGGCTTGGTATTGGTCGCAGGAATCAATACTGCCCACAAGCATCAATGGTGGTCGTGATGGCCGGCACCTTCCGGAACAATCGGAACTTTGCCTTCAAGTCCCATGAAGTGTTTTGATTTGAGCAGCAATAGTTCGCGACCACTCAGCACACCGTCGGTGGAAAGAATGACTTCGGGCTCACGCTTCATTTTCATGAGCATCGTCCAGTGCAATTCCAGCAGAGATTTGACGGTGCGCACGCCGTCAAAATCCATGTGATTGACGAGCTGACCACCTTCGTAGAACAGTTTTTCGATTCGCGAACACATCAACCGGACAAAATGGTTTAGCGATTTGCCGGAGGTCTGTCGTAGTTTGACCCGGTGTTCTTCAATCTCGCACTCAGTCAGGTCCTGTTGCGGAAGAAACAGTTTGTTCTGTTTTGTGTTGGTCACCATGCCTGCCAGCAGGTGCGTGAGCATGATTGCTTTTCCGCACTGAACGGCTGCAACTTCATAATCCGGTCTTTCAATCCCGAGCACCGAAGCGCAGGCAGCCATCGATCCGCCGCCGAGTCTCGCTGCGAATACTTCCAGTTCGTCGAACGTTTCAAACTTCCG
>JBCCFB010000033.1:0-32325 GCA_039029995.1 Planctomycetota bacterium | reverse complement strand
GTCGCACCAGTCAAAACTGAAACCATCAACATCATCTGCAACCAGATAGAGATCTTCGGCGCCGGTGATATCGACTTCGATTGCAACCTGATGCCCATCGGTACGCGCGTTGATAACATCTGAGCGAAACGCAGGTTCCTGCGCCTCGAGGAAACTGCAGGAAAATGCGACCGAAGTCACCAAAAGAAAAAGGACTCGCACAGGTAACGCCGCCATCTCAATATGAATCAGAAGTGATTCTGATAGTCTACCAGCCAGCAGGAGCCCTTGCCGGTCCGTAAGAGCTTTACGAGCATTCAGAGCGGGGCCGAATTCTGCTTCGAATACTCCGGAATTCAGGATGCAATAGACGCAGTCAGCCGGTCCACCAGTATCTGCCTTGCTGCATCATCATCGCCGAACAACCAGTTCAAGACATTGTCGCACCACATTGCGTCATATTCTTCCTGGTTAATAATCTGCCTGTCGAGTGCAAGATCGAGGATCTTTCCCGGGTAGGAGGACTGAGGCTCGCTTTCCATTTCGCCTAGCGGATAAGGGTCGTCGAGGCCGAGCAAGACCTGAGTGGCGCCTTGATTTTCGACCAGCAGCTTGAGTGATCCCGTATCGTGCACAAGCGTATCAAAAAAGATATTCGGATGGCCTACCGCTTTCCGGGGATGCACCATCTCCTGAAAAAGATCCGGCCTGCCGTCGAACCCTTGAATCCTTCTTCCAAGATTAATCTGCGCCAACTGGCCTCCGTGAGCAAAACAAACACGCATACCGGGATATTTTTCCTGATATCCGTTGAGCGTAAGAAAATGATAGGCATCGGCACACTGAGCCAGCATCCAGATCAAATGAAATCGCCATGCCGTATTCTCGAGCAGGATGAACTTCTCCCCGTCATAAGGGTGAATCTCGACGGCAAGGTTCAGATCACTTGCAAGTTCAAAGATCGGTTCATTCTCGCTGTCGAAAATACATCGCCACGAACCGATGGTGTCCATATAGTGAGTCGGCAGACAAAGAAGCCGCATTCCCAGTTCGTGAACACAGCGTTCGATTTCCCAGCATGCGCTGCGGACGATTCCTGGGTGAACGACGAATCCGCAGGTGAATTTACCGGGATGATCGGCTTGAATCCGCGCGTTGAAATCATTCTGAAAACGAAGCGCTTTTTTCATTTCCTCGAGGCGCAAACCGTTTCCGTATAACTGCGACAGGTTTAGCACGACAGCATGGTCAATGTCGTACCGCTCCATCCATTCGAGCTTTTCCTGAAGAAAGAAGCTGGAATCTGTAACGGGACGCTTCCAGCCTTTTTGCAGCATATATTTCCGGTCTTCGTCCACCCAGAAAATTTCCTTCTCCTTCATGAAAGGAGGAATTTCCTCGGGGTACGGGAGGAGATGCGAATGACCGTTGATGCGGATGTTGCGTTCCATTTGATTCCCGATTTCGATGCGGCACCAATGAATGGTAACCATAATCCACCGCGGGTGAACCCGTCGTGCCGCTTGCCGCCTCGTTACTTTTCACGTTTTTCGAGTTCGAGAATCAACCACGCTTTCCACTCTGACTCCAGTTCGGCCACGCTTACTTCAAAATAGCCACGGCAGACGTCCGCGATCTCCAGCGATCGGGCAGGGGACTGGTCTGAAATCAGTTCAATAAACTGCGGCCTTCGTTTTTCGTCTTGCAACAGCCAGCGCACCAGCATCGCTGCCTCGCCATAACGGTTCAAAGGCAACTGCTCGATCGCACAGATTTCCTCGAGCGATCCCAGGCTGTCTTGCTCAACGAGTGGCCGAATAAGTTCGAACAGATCCTGTTCAGACCAGCGCGTCTGATAATGGGAAGCCAGCCCTTCCTGAACCCAGTTCCCATTGCCCGCCAGACCGAACGTTCTTGTAAGCAGCGCGTGAGTCACCTCGTGGAGGTAAACGGGACGAACACTTTCGTACTGTTCCAGATAAAACGACGCGGGGATATCAAACAGCGTGTAGCCGCTGCTTTGCGGAACGGGAACAGTGGCTTTATACATTTCACCCAACCTCGGCCAGAATTCACGATACCCTTGCTCGGTCTCAAACACGATGAGACAGATAGTTGGAGCGGGACTTTCCACGTCCGGAAAATCCTCTTTGATCATTTCAAACAGGATGACGAGTTGCCCCATCAGAACATCAGGTTCAAGTTGCTCCGCATCGCTGATAATCGAAAAATGATCACCACGGAGAATTGAGCCGCCTTCGCCGAACGCAACCGCCCTGAGATCTTCCGGGCTTCGTTCTGACGGAAATTCGCGGGTTGCGTCCACCAGTTCGACATTGTCGATCAGTATTCGACCGGAGCCTCGAAACATGAAACCATATTGACCTGCCTCCTCCCACTGCATCCAGTTGTCACTTTGCGGACGAAACCAGGGCAGCGGAAGTTCGTAGGTCTTCCAGCCTCGCTCAGCAACTTCGATTTTCGAAAGCATATGCGCGCGGGTTGGCATTTCTTCATGCCATGCACGAAATTCGAACACAAAAGTTCCATCCGCTTCGAGGTCGGGCACACATGCACGAAACCGTATTGCACTTCCATCGGTGTACGGCGTCTGCTCAAGTCCGTTGTTGCTGATCAGCGCGCAGGGTCCGCGCGATACAACTTCGATCATCCTTCCGGAAACTCCTTCGTGACGCACGTCCGAAGGAACTTCAATGCGGCTGACTTCGACCGGCCCATGCGCCGACCCCCACTCCGACAACGAACCGGAATCGAAATTGCAGATTACGATATCCTGCCCTGAAAGTTCGGTGCTTGTACCTGAGCAGCACAGAGCTATAGCAAGCATTCCCGTCAGGCGCCGAATCGTGAAAAATTTCAATGGATTCCCTCAACGCATCCTGGAAACTAGCCGCGTGGATAACATTCCGCCAGTTCTTCAATCAATGCAGTCGCGGTTTGCTGCCTTCTGTCAGGGTCGAACGAAATTGCTTTCAAACAGACGTTTTCGACAGCTTCAGGAATATTCGGATTGACGGTCCTGAGCGAGCCCGGGCTCGCTCCTTTCATTCTGCGAATTACAGTATCCGGAGTACCCCGATAGGGCACGACTCCGGACAACATGTGATAAAGAGTGACGCCGAGACCGAAAATATCGGAGCGGAAGTCAACTGAGTCAGGATCGAGCAACTGCTCCGGACTCATGTAGGCCGGAGTGCCAACAATGGGGCCAAGTCCGGCCAGAGCCGTGTATTTCTCCCCGAGTTTTGCGCCACGTGGTCCGATCCGGTTAAGGCATTTTATCGTGCCGAAGTCTCCCAGTTGCGCTACCAGGCCAGTTCCCGTATTCGCAACCAGAATGTTCGCGGGCTTAACATCCAGGTGGACAAGATCCTGTTCGTGAAGGTCTCTCAGGCCTTTCGCAACGCGGATCGCAAGGCTTACCGCGGATGCCGGCCCGGGCAATTGCCGGCGATCAAGCCGTTGTTGCATGCTTGCCCCATCGACCAGGTCCATGACAACAAATTGCACATCTCTGGAATCCACAACCCCCTGGATCCGGACAATGCTCGGACTGCGTACATTCCTGACCGCACGTGCTCCCGCGATAAATCTCTGGCGCATGTGGTCGCCGACATTGGCGGAAAGCACCTTTACGGCTACATCATTTTCGGTACCGGAACGACGCGCGCGAAAAACGGTTGCTGTCCCTCCTCTACGAATGACATTCTTAACGAGTAGTTCAGGGGCAATTGCGTAGAGCCGTTCGATCAGAACATCGGCCGAAACGTGGCCCGGCGCAGACTCAGGCTCCTCACCCGGAGGTTCGCCATGCCCGCAACTGTCGTCGGTTCGCGGCGACTGTTCGTTTGCGAGGCCTTTCACATCGGCGACTAACGAATGGACAACCGCAGCAGCGCCGTCAAATGGCTGCGTCCATGTCGAGCCCTGATCAGAGCTGTAGCAGGCTAATAAGGAACAGACTTCATCCTGCAGCAAGCGGTTACCATTGCTCCTGGAACGGACGAAGTCATCGCGCAGTTCAGGCTCAAGGACGGCAGCGTCCGTGAATATCCGCTCAACCTGATTCCAGAGCTTTTTGTCCATTTCCTGCTTCTGGTCTTTTGATTCTGCGAATGACCGACTGATTCTGCGAATGACCGACAGATCCGTTTCGGCTTCGCGTCTTAGACTTTGTCACCCGGTTGATTCAATGTGAATTCCGTTCACACGGTCAGTTCACGCTGCATCCATGTTTTCGCCAGAGTCCAATCACGCTTCACTGTGGCTTCTGAAATATCCAGAACAACAGCAACCGATTCGATGGTCTGTCCGCCGAAATAACGCAATTCCAGAATATCTGCTTTCCTCGAATCGAACTTGCGGAGTTTTTCCAGCGCCTCATCGACTGCGAGCACGTCATCGAGGGATCGAGTCGGAGTAGCAACCTGCATCTCGATATCCGATGCGGAAAGCCGCCGAATTTTTCCGGCATCTCTTTTGCGCGCGTTGCGGGCTCTCGCGTGATCAATCAGGACACGCCGCATCACTACCACAGCGGCCCGCAGGATGTCATTTTCTTCCCGCCAGTTTATCCGGTTGATCTGCGCCAGACGCATGTACGTTTCGTGTACCAGTTCCGTTGTCTGGTAAACGTGCCCGGGCCTTTCGCCCGCAAGCGCACGCGAAGCACATCTTCTCAAGTCTTCATAGACTTGAGGAAGCAGTTCATCCAGTTGGATTCGAGGCACAGTTGCCATTGCCATAGCCGGATCCGATGAGGAATTAGTCCGTTGATCCCAGACAAAGCTTAGCGGTATGGATAATGAAATGCGAACGTACAGGGTTATCCGGGCGGCCCGCCTTCTTTTACGGCACCGGTTTGCCATGTTCATCCGGTCAGTTTGCCATGGAATGCCGGTTGTTTGAATCGGGGCCCTATTTGAGAATCAGTTTCTATAAGGGGCTAATCCTCCTCCCAAACGTCAAAAAGCAGGACTGGATAGCGAATAGCCGGGTCCGCGCAAATCGAAAATTCATGGTAAAATCAGCACTAAAGCTGCAGGACGACGGACTTGCGGCGAAAGCGACTACTCCTGCCACTTCCTGCCGAAAGGTTCAAATTGATGCGCCTATTTGACGATGGCCCGTTTGACGATGGCCCGGTCCAGTACTCTGACCGCAAACGGGGCTTCGCGAGACTCGCTTCACTTCTACTTGCCGGACTACTGACTGCTTCTGTATTCACCGTCACACTATTCGGCGGGCTTTCAGATTCCAGCCGCAGCATTGAAGGACCGTTGGTTCAGGAAGACGATGAGGAATTCCTGCGCGAGCTGGAGCGTTCATTCGACGAAGACGAAATTGACTTCTTCAAGGAGAAAGTTCGTCCTATTCTTGAAGCAAACTGTTTCGACTGCCACGGAAATGATCCTGAGAAGCTGGGCGGTGGCCTCGCCTTGATCAGCCGCAGGATGATTCTTGAGGGCGGAGAGACCGGCCCTGCCGTCGAATTCGACGACATCGAAGACTCGCTGTTGATTGATGCAATCAACTATGGCAGTTACGAGATGCCGCCGGAGAATCAGCTGCCCGAGGAAGAGATCGCGATTCTGACGGAATGGGTTGAGATGGGGATGCCATGGACGCCGAACGATAAGAACCGGGTAATCGAATCCGGGCACGGACATGGTATTCCGCAGGTGAACGCGGAGTCGATGAGTTTCTGGTCGTTCCAGCCCGTTTCCCGCCCCGAACCGCCAGCCGTCGAACATTCCGACTGGGTCACCAATGAGATCGACCACTTCATTCTCTCAAGGCTTGAGAACCAGGGGATCCAGCCTGCCGAGCCCGCTTCTAATGACAAGCTGATTCGCAGGGTCTACTACGATCTGACAGGCCTGCCACCCACACCGGAACAAGTGCAGGCTTTTGTGGATGATGACTCGCCCGACGCGTACGACGATCTCATAGAGGAGCTACTGGCTTCTCCGCACTACGGTGAAAAGTGGGGACGCCACTGGCTGGACCTTGTTCGCTACGCTGAATCGAACAGCTTCGAAAGAGATGGCACAAAGCCTTTCGTGTGGCGATATCGCGACTACGTCATTGAGTCTTTCAACGATGACAAACCGTATGACGAGTTCCTCATCGAGCAACTGGCTGGTGATGAAATTGAGTCTCCAACCAATGCGTCCATTATCGCAACAGGCTACTATCGTCTTGGTCAGTGGGATGATGAGCCCGCCGATCCGAAACAGGCTTTGTACGATGACCTCGATGACATTCTGGCGACAACCAGCCAGTCGATGCTCGGATTAACGATCAACTGTGCGCGTTGTCACGACCACAAGATCGACCCGATTCCGATGAGCGACTACTACCAGATGCTCGCTTTCTTCCGGAATGTAAGGCGCTATGGGGTCCGTGGCCACAACACAGTCATTGATGCTTCTTCGCGACAACTCGTCATGGAAGAAGATCCTGACCCTGAAGTCGTCGCTGACTACGATCGCAGACTGCAGGAGAAAGAAGATTACCTCAAGGAAATCGAAGCGATTGTCGTCGAGGATTTCGAACCGGTTGAGCATGAGGACTTTCAGTACGAGCAGAACCGAATCCGCCTGGTTGAAGCACGTGTGGCAAAAGAGATCATCACGCAGGAGCAGTTCAATCGTTATCGCGACACGTTCCACCAGCGCAATCGGATGCTTGAGGAACCTCCGCACAAATTCCGCGTTCTTTGCGTCAAAGAAAACAACCACGAGCCGCCACAAACTCACATCCTCATTCGAGGAAACCCGCACGTCGAAGGCGACCCCGTTGATCCCGGGTACGTTTCAGTGCTCGCACCACCGTCAGCCGAAATTGAGAAACCGGAGCACATCGAATCCTCCGGACGTCGTCTCGCGCTGGCTCGCTGGATTGCGTCACCGGACAACCCGTTGACGGCCCGTGTCATGGCCAACCGGATCTGGCAGCACCACTTCGGCCGCGGGATCGTCCGTTCTGCCAATGATTTCGGTTTTCAAGGCGAAGCCCCGACTCACCCTGAACTTCTGGACTGGCTTGCGGCTGAATTCGTCGAGCAGGACTGGAGTCTCAAACAGATGCATCGCATCATTCTCCGTTCCAGCGCCTACCGCATGAGCGGGGCGTTTGACTCAACGGCTTATGAAAAGGATCCGCTGAACAATCTGTTCTGGCGGTTTGATATGCGACGGTTGACGGCTGAGGAAGTGCGGGACTCAATTCTGGCCGTCAGTGGCCGGTTGAATCGCGACAAGATGTTCGGACCAAGTATTTTCCCCCAACTCTCACGTGAGGTCCTTGAGGGGCAATCGATGCCCGGCAATGGCTGGGGCAACAGTGTTCCCGAAGACCGGACCCGCCGAAGCATCTACATACACGTGAAACGATCGTTGAGTGTGCCTTTGCTGGCCAACTTTGATCAAGCCGATACAGACTTTAACTGCCCGGTACGGTTCAACACGACACAGCCGACCCAGGCTCTCGGCCTACTCAACAGCGAATTCACCAATTCCGAAGCTGCGTTGTTTGCTGAAACGATAAGTGAGCGAACTAACACGGCCGGCGAGTTCGTCACCGAAATTTTAAGCCGGGTCATGCAGCGCGCACCTTCTGATGAAGAAGTCGCACGCGGATTGATCTTGATCGAAGAGTTGCAGAACGAAGATGGGATGCCCGAACAACAGGCACGCGCCTGCTTCTGTTTATATGCCATCAACCTGAACGAGTTTATTTTCCTCGACTAGTATGCCGCCTGGCGACGAAGTCGGGTAGGAATCGAATTTATTCCCGCTTGATCGACGAAAAATGACTGACAAAAGACAAAACTTCTGTGGAAGAACACGTCGCGAATTTATGTGGCAATGCGGAGGGGGCTTTGCCGGCCTCGGACTCGCCGGCATGCTGGACCCGGCTTTCTTTGCCGGTCAGACTTTGCGCGCCGATGACGAAACGCCATGGGTGAATCCGCTTGCGCCGAAGGAACCGCATTTCGAAGCAAAGGCAAAAGCGGTCATCTTTCTCTTCATGTACGGCGGTCCCAGCCACATCGATACGTTTGACTACAAGCCGACGATGTACGGCATGGACAACAAAACGGTCGAAGTCAAAACGCACGGGCGCGGTGGACATAAGAACCAGGGGAGAATCGTTGAACCGCGCTGGCAGTTCAAACAGTATGGCGAATGCGGCAAATGGGTCTCCGACCTGTTTCCGCACGTCGGTAGCTGTGTCGATGACATCGCTTTTGTCCACTCCATGACCGCCGACAGCCCGATTCACGGCTCTGCGATGCTGCAAATGAATTCGGGCAAAATCCAGAGTGGAAACCCTTGCCTCGGCTCATGGGTCAACTACGGACTGGGAACCGAGAATGAAAATCTGCCCGGTTTCGTCGTCATGCTGGATGACAAAGCGGGCCCGATCAGCGGGCCCAAGAACTGGAGCGCCGGCTATATGCCCGCAACGTATCAGGCAACGGTAGTTCGAAGTCAGGGGACTCCGATTCTCGATCTGAGTCGCCCGGAAGACATGTCCGATTCAGCACAAAGAAGGATTCTCGATGAGCTGCGGCAGCAGAATGAACTGCATCAGGGACTCCGGCCCGGTAACAGCGACTTAATGGCAAGAATCGCAAGTTATGAACTTGCTTACAAGATGCAGAGTACCGCTCCGGATGCGGTCGACCTCTCTGATGAAACTCAGGAAACGCTTGAACTTTACGGAATCGACGATGAGAAGACTCAGTACTTCGGCCGCCAACTGCTGATGGCACGACGACTTGTGGAGCGTGGCGTCAGGTTTATTCAGATTTATTCCGGCGGCGCTCACAACGACGACAACTGGGATGCCCACGGTGATCTTGCGTTCAATCACAATCTGCATGCAGGTGAAACTGACAAACCAATCTGTGGCCTGATCAACGATCTCAAGCGCCGCGGGATGCTGGACGAAACTCTGATCGTCTGGGGTGGTGAGTTCGGTCGGCAACCTACAGCGGAATACGCTGAGGGAACCGGTCGTGATCACAATGCTCTTGGCTTCACGATGTGGATGGCCGGTGGAGGTATCAAAGGCGGTGTCAGCTACGGCCAGACTGACGAACTCGGTTCGCGTGCGGTTGAGGACCGGATGCATGTCAAACGGATTCACGCCACGATTCTGAATCAACTCGGTCTCGACCCCAACCGGCTGAGTTACTTCTTCGGCGGACTGGAGCAGCGACTGGTCGGCGTTGAAGGCGCTGAACCGATTCGCGAACTAATCGCCTGACCAACTCCAACCATACATTGAGGTCCGGCTGGCCCTGCGGCTAGCCGGACCTTTCCATTTACAGGGAACAGGAATTGCAAATGAAGTGGCTATTCGCGGCTGTGCTGGTTATCTGTCTGCCTTGTTCCGTTCTTGCACAGGAATCAGCGATGCCAGATGTAGCCGAAAACGAAAAACCCGTTCTGGCAGTCTGGCCGGATGGATTTCTTCCGCCTGATGCACGGCCGGTTTCTGACGACCGGATTGCCGAACTCAAAGAACAGGAAACCGAAGAACGTGTGACCTACGTGGAACGAGCAACGCTCACCGTTTACGAAGCTCCTGCCGAAACAAGCAACGGGTGTTCTGTGATCGTCTGCCCGGGCGGAGGATACGGCATTCTTGCGTGGTCCAAGGAAGGACTCGAACTGGCCGAGTGGTTCAATTCTATCGGAGTAACAGCGTTCGTTCTCAAATACCGGGTTCCCCGCCGTGACCCGGAACGCATCCATCATGAGCCTTTGCAGGATCTTCAGCGTGCGATCCGTTTGATCCGCTCGAACGCTCCACAATGGAACATTGATCCCGATCGGATCGGAGTCCTCGGATTCTCAGCCGGCGGGCACCTGACACTGATGTCCGGATTTCATTTCGATCAAAACTCCTACGAACCGATTGACGAAATCGATCAGGCAAGTAGCCGCCCCGACTATCTCTGTCCGATCTACGCGGCGTATCTCGGTAATGACTACCGCGACGACACGGCGGAGCTCGGCGATCTGGTAAACGTGACTCCGCGCACACCTCCCACTTTTATGGCGGTAACGGCTGACGACAAAATGCGAGGTGCTCAGGCGGCGCTGCTGATGGCAAGACTGATCGAAAACGAAGTACCCGCGGAGCTTCACGTTTACTCGAAGGGTGGACACGGTTACGGTATCAGACCGGGTGCAAACCCCGTTTCCAGCTGGCACCATCGTCTCGAGGAATGGATGCGTGCAAGCGGGCTGCTGGACAAAACGGAAGGCGGCTAGCGCCCGCCCCGTCGGAATCCGGGCTCTGTCTTAAACCGGGCACTGTCTCAAACCAAACATAGGCTACAACGAGGACTTGGTGGCTGAACATCCGGGGCAGATTTGCTGATGCTTACCTGCCCCGGAGCATTCTTCTGATTTCAATCTGGTTCAGCTACCGGCCGTAAACGCCCGCATTTTCATCGCCTGCCGACATGATGTACGCAACGAGATCCCGAATCTCTTCGGCACTCATGTTATTGAGCAGTGCATCCGGCATTTGCGAAACGGCCGAAGGAGCCATTGCTTCGATGTCATCCTTCGAGACGACGATCGATTCTATTTCACCTTCACGCGTCGCCGGATAAACAACCAGGTTCCCCTCGCTATCTTCTGAAACGATTCCGGTAATCAAGCGACCGTCCGACAACTGGACTTTTAATGCGCTGTACTGGTCGGATATGTCTTTGCTCGGATCGATCAATGCTTCCAGAATGTATTGAGAACTGAACTTATTTTTCACGCTTGTCAGGTCCGGACCGATGTCTCCGCCGAGACCGGCGAATCGATGACAGACCGCGCAATTGGCTCCGTGGAACAAAGCCCGGCCGTTTTCAAAACTTGCGTTCCTCAAGTTCCCGCCATTTACGATCGGAGCAGCGTCAGCCATTGTCCATTCCTGTCCGGGGCCCTGTGGAGTTCTGACTTCAAAGTCAGGCTCAGCTGCATAGCTGACTCCGGAAAGGTCGGAAAGCTGTTCCAGTTCGACGTTGCTGCAGTTACCAAGGAAGTCGTTGCGGAGATTGTTCAGGAAACCCGTGTAGCTGTTACCCCCGGCTGCGCCTGCGGCTTCTTCGAGGAACGACAGATAAGCACGCCGCTGCTCAATCGACCATCCCTGCCTCAGATTTCGCAGCATGAATGCATAACCGATTTCCCTCGAAGGCGGCTGATTCTCAATCATCTTCATGATCGGGCCGCCGTACTGGTTATTACGTCTGGCAATATCCGTCCATGCGGGCGGCTCGGTTGGCGGACGATTCGTTATTGCGTCCATCGCCGGACCGACAACGTCGTCTGCTTTCAGATAGACGAGCATCCGGATCAACTCGGTGTTCAGATCCTGGCTGTCCGAAGGGAATACAGTCAGAAGATTTTCGGTGAGAATGTCCTGTTCTTCGGGAGTCGGGTATCCCGTCCGTATGAACGCCAGGGCGTAGGCACGCATCAATCCGAGTTGCTGGCCTTCATTGAGGTCAGCGATGTTCAAACTACCGAGGGCGCGAATAAGCGGCTCATGATCCGATTCCTCCCCGCAACGCGCGAGTGCAACAGCCGAGGTGATCAGTGCCTGCGGATCCGACTCGGAAAAAACGCGGCTGCGCCATGTAGCAACGGGTTGAGCTTCAACTGCAAGACGTGCTGCATAGCGGACGAAGCGGTCAGTTGAACTCAAATGTGGCCATGCAGCGTCGATCGCTGCTGCGTCCTGTTTAATGTGATATGTCTCAAGACTTCTGCGCAACTCGTGAGCAGCTGCAGTCGCTTCATCCATAACAACATCGCCAGCCGGCTCAATAGATTCATCACCGGTGTAGCGAACACGGTACAGTGCCGAGTCCACACCTCGACCGCCGGTCGTAAAGTACATGTGTCCGTCATGGCCGACAACCGCGTCGGTTACCGGTAGCCTTCCGCTGACAAAAATCTCGGTATCGCCGGAATAGCTGGCACCCTCGGGCTGTAGGTGGATCGCGTAAACGATGCCAAAGGTCCAGTCGAGTGCATAGACAGCTTGCTGATATCTGGCAGGAAACTTCGCACCGGCTCCCATTGTCACGCCAGTCGGCGAAGCAGGGCCGATATCGACAATCGGAGGTAGCGAGTCTTCGTAGTATGCCGGCCATTTGCCGGTTCCTGATCGCCATCCGAATTCGGATCCACTAACAGCGTGGCAGATTCGAGTTGGACGGTACCATGGCATCCCCATGTCCCATTCCATATCGGCATCAAACGTAAACAGGTCACCGTAGGAGTTCAGGGCGACATCGTACTGATTCCGGTACCCGATGCTGTAAACTTCGTGCTGTCGGGTTTCGAGGTCGAACTGTGTAATCCATCCGCCGGGCGCCATTTTTCCCCGGGCATGTCCGCGGGCATCCCATTCCCGTGGGAGCAACAAATCCTCGTCCCATGGACCGCCTGTCCGTACACCTTCAAACGCAGGCAGGTCTGTGTGGTTTCCAGCAACGACAAACAATGACTTGCCATCATTGTTGAGAATCAAAGCGTGCTGACCATGTTCGCCACCACCTCGCATTGGAGTCAGCGTTTCGATTTCATCAAACTCGTTGTCGCCGTCATTGTCTTTGAGCAGGAACATGCCGCGGCCGTGCACATTGACGTACAGTCCGTCTTCGGTGTCGACCATCCCTTGTGCGGCTGAGATATCGAGGTCGATTTTGCTGACCTCGATGGCGTCACCGGCGTCTTCACTGACGTCAATCAAGTAGATTCCCTGACCACCCTGGTCAGAAGCAACCAGCCGGCCGTCGCGCATCACAGTAAGAGCTACCCACGATCCCTGGCTCTCTTTGGGGACCGTGTAAACGAGGTCGACCTCAAATCCGGGTGCAGCTGACAGCTCTTCGGGTGGCGTAACCTGTCCCGAAAGATTGGAAACCGTCAATAAAGAAATAACAGCAAGCGAAGTCAGGATGCGTTTCATGGTTCAACAGAAACTGAGGTGGAAATTGAAAGCCACCAGTTTAGCTGAATCTGAAACGAATTGTTGCGCACGCGCAATTCGTTCATGAAGTCGGTCGCGCGTGTTATGTCCACGCCGGAATACACACCATTGGAGTCGTGTATTTACCGGCATGGAGGCAAAAAAGTTCAAAACCGTCAAAGACGCGGTCAGCCTGAGCGACCATTGTAGACCGGGCGTCCGCTGGTAGAAAAATCGCGGAACACTTGCCTCGCTTCTTCCGCAAGCAGCCCGTCGGCTACTTCGATTCCCCGTTGCTGGAGTTCTTTGCGCCACTCGGGATGAACAGGCCCTTCATCAAAACCCGTAATCTCTTCAACGTCATTTCCGCTCGCCGCGAATACCAGCGACCTTATTCCCGACCATGGAATAGAACCAAAGCACATCGCACATGGCTGCGCGTTGACAACCAGTTGATGATGCGGAAGCCCCGGAGCACCGAGGTCGAATTCACCGGTTTCAAGTTGAGCCAATGACAGAGTCACAATTTCTGCATGAGCAGATGAAATCCCGGAAGGAACGACGAGGTTGACGCCGATCGCAACGATTCGGCCCGACTCTTTTTCAAATACGCCCGCCGCGAACGGGCCTCCGGTATCTTGCTCAAAATTGATCCGGGAAAACTCGATGACCGTCCGCATCCGGCTCTCGACATCTTCAATTGCATCAGGCAATTGAGCGATCTTTTCGACCGCCCAATCCGGAAGCACTATTTCGATGTTCATTGGATCGTCTTTTCTGATACGAGCGCGTCAACTTTCGTAAACACGGAGTCTCATTCGAACAGGTCGTGACTGGACAACAATCACTTGCGATGTCAGCTATTTTACGCTGTCAACCACTGCCAGAATTTCAGTCTCGAGTGCGTCGGCCTGCTGGATCATCTGCTGTCCTGCCGCCAGTTTCTCATTGACATAGGTTTCATCGTCGAGATCCGCAGTATTGATCTTCACGTTCAAGTAGGCGCCTCTGACTGCTGCTCTTGCACATAGAGCGCCGACTCCCGCGTCACTGGCTGATGCCGGATTCCCGGTTTCAGCCATCGCTTTCATGACTTCCATCGAATCGAGAGAAACCTTCATAACGCGGAAGGGAACTTCAATCGCGTTTCGAGTCGCCGCATCAATCGCATTTTGTCGCGAGGCTTTCTCCTCATCGGTCCCTTTGGGCAGCCGGAATGCCGCGATGATCTGATTGAACGCGTTGGTATCTTCATCAACCAGCGCAAGTAGTTCGTCTTTGAAGGACTGACCTTTGACTGCCCAGTCCGAAAATTCCTCCCAGCGATCGTCCCATCCCCGTTTGTGCGAAGACAGATTGGCGACCATCGTTCCCAGGCTGACACCGAGAGCGCCGACGTAAGCAGAAATGCTGCCTCCGCCGGGCGCCATAGACTCTGATGCCGTTTCATCAGCGAACGCTGCAAGGTTCATATTCAACAATGGCGTCGCATCCGCATCCTCCATCACGTATTCGATGATGTTCTTCCGCGGTTCGAACGGCGCAAGATCATCAAGCCCCATCGACTTGACGGCGATCTTGATTTTTTCAGCATCTGAAACACCGAGCGAGCGTTTCTGGCGGAGCAGATAGAACTCTCCGGCATCGATCATGGATTGGAGTGGAACCAGACCGACCAGTTCGGATCCGGTCACGCGCATTCCACGCCGGTTTGCACTTTCGCGCGTGGCCTCGAAGGCCTCGTGGATCGATGTGATGTTGATATTGGTCAGGTTCATTGAGATCTGGCAGATCCCGTATTCCTCAATAAACCAGCCGATTCCTTTAACGGCCTTCAATTCCCCGGGAACCCTGATCGCATCGCCGTTTTCGTCACGCTGGACGACTCCGCCATTGGTTTTGACGCGTCCGGCTTCCCGCACGTCAAAAGCAATCGCGTTTGCGCGGCGCGTCGATGTGGTATTCAGATTTACGTTGTAAGCGACCAGAAAATCGCGGGCAGAGATTGCTGTCACTCCGGCGCGTTCATTAAATTCTGCCGGCCCTTCATCCGGTTTCCATTCAGGGTCAGCCAGTTTTTTGGGCAGCCCCTCGTACTGGCCTGCTCTTACTGTTGCGAGGTTTCGCCGCTTTTCCTCCGTTGCGGCGTTCTCGTAGAAGTAAATTGGAATTCCAAGTTCGTCTCCGACACGTTTTCCAAGTTTGTGGGCGTACTGAGCTGTTTCCTCCATCGAGATTCCTGAAATTGGAATCAGAGGGCAGACATCGGTGGCTCCGAATCGTGGATGCTCGCCACTGTGCTGGCTCATGTCGATCAGCTGGCTGGCTTTTTCGATCAGCAGGAAAGCCGCCTCAATCACTGGTTGCGGTTCACCGACAAACGTGATGACCGTACGGTTTGTCGCTTTTCCCGGATCGACGTCCAGCAGGCGGACACCGTCAACCGTTTCCACGATTCCGCTGATTTCAGCAATGATGTTCTCGTCGCGCCCTTCAGAAATATTGGGCACACATTCAATGATCTGTTTCATTTCAAGAGTAGAAGTTTGAACTGGAAATCTGAATTCGGATCGGGCTTAGCGGTTGGCAACATCTATTTGATCAGATTACCGCCGCGATAAACACCGACGCACGGATTGTGGCCGACACCATAGAGAATTGCGGCAGGTTCGTTTACGTCCCAGACTGCAAAGTCGGCTCGCATACCTGTCCTTATCATGCCGCACTCATCCTGCAGCGCCAAAGCCTGCGCCGCACTTCTTGTAATGCCGGCAAAAGCAAGCTCGGGCGTCATCCGGAACATCGTGCAGGCCATGTTTCCCATCAACAGAAGAGAAGTCACGGGCGAGCTGCCTGGGTTACAGTCCGTTGCAATCGCAATCGCGGCTCCGCTGTCCTGCAGCGCTTCGATCGGAGGTTTCTTTGTTTCGCACAGACAATAGAACGCACCGGGAAGGATGGTAGCCACCGTCCCGTTTTCAGCAAGAACACGGCAATCGGGCTCGGACAGGTACTCCAGGTGGTCAGCAGAAACTGCTCCCATTTCGGCTGCAATTGCCGCAATGCCGGTATGGGTCAATTGTTCGGCATGAACCTTGATTCTCAGACCATGGCTTAACGCCGCCTCGAAGACTCTTCGAGTCTGCTCGACGTTGAAGGCGATCGATTCGCAGAATGCATCTACACAGCTGCAAAGATCGGTGGCTGCGGGGATGATCTCACGGCAGATAAGTTCAACATAGTCGTCCGCCTTTCCGCTGAATTCTGGCGGGATGGCATGGGCGGCAAGAAGAGTCGTTTCCACATGAATGCCGGACTCATTGCCGACGGTGCGAGCTGCACGAAGCATCTTGAGCTCTGTTTCGAGGTCAAGGCCATAGCCGGATTTGATTTCGATCGTCGTGACGCCTTCGCTGACAAGACGGTCCAGCCGCTTCAGCGCCGATTGGACTAATGATTCTTCGCTTGCAGCACGAGTGGATCGGACTGACGAGAGAATCCCGCCACCTTCGCGCGCAATTTGCTCGTAACTGACACCGCCAAGCCTCATCTCCCATTCCCGTGCTCGGTCACCACCGTAGACGATATGGGTATGACAATCGACGAGGCCGGGGCCCAGCCAGCGACCGTCGCCGTTTATGACTTCAACGTCATCATCAAAAGCAGGGATATCACTGTTTTTCGCGATCCACAAAATCCGGCCGTCGTTCACCCCGACTGAGACATCATCCATGGCACCGTAAGGAACATTTACGGCTGGATCCATTGTCATGACCCGGAAGCCCGAAAACACTTTTTCAGTTGCGGCGAAATTCAAATCGGGCCTCACGGAGTTCCGGGGAAACAGGTTGTTTGTCGTGTCGCAGAATCTGCAGGTGAGATTCGCGTTCGCGGGTTATTTCGGCGCTTGACGATATCCCGGCCAGACAACTACGATCAAGCCACAAGACCACAAAAAGGGCACGAACATGTCAACCGCAGCAAAACCGACCATTAAGGCTCCCACTGGCAACGAACTGAGCTGTAAAAGCTGGCTCACCGAAGCACCCTTGCGGATGTTGATGAACAATCTCGATCCCGGAGTGGCTGAAATCCCGGAAGATCTCGTTGTTTATGGAGGCATCGGCCGCGCAGCCCGGAATTGGGACTGCTACCACAAAATCGTCGACACGCTGAAACGCCTGAACACGGACGAAACGTTGCTGGTTCAGTCAGGTAAGCCTGTCGGGGTTTTCCGGACACACGAAGATGCACCGCGCGTTCTGATCGCCAACAGCAATCTCGTTCCAAACTGGGCGACGTGGGAACACTTTCATGAACTGGACCGCGCCGGACTGATGATGTACGGCCAGATGACCGCCGGCTCGTGGATCTACATCGGTAGCCAGGGAATCGTACAGGGAACCTACGAGACTTTCGTCTCGATGGGCAAAACGCACTTTGATGGCGACCTTTCCGGAAAATGGATTCTCACGGCCGGCCTTGGAGGAATGGGCGGAGCCCAGACGTTGGCGGCAACGATGGCAGGAGCTTCAATGCTGGCCGTCGAATGTGATCCTTCAAGAATCGACAAACGGATCGAGACCGGATACGTCGATCACAAAGCTGAGACGCTCGACGAAGCAATGCAGTTGATTCAGGACGCGTGCGAAAATGGAAAAGCAATTTCGGTCGGCCTCGTTGGCAATGCGGCTGAAATTCTTCCGGAAATGATCGAAAAAGGAATCCGGCCCGATGCCGTTACCGATCAGACATCCGCACACGACCCGCTCAATGGATATCTACCCGCCGGCTGGACTCTTGAAGAAGCTGCGCAGAAGCGTGAATCTGATCCGGCGAGTGTGGTTGCGGCTGCGGAAGCTTCGATGGCCACTCACGTACGCGCCATGCTGGAATTCCAGAAGATGGGCATTCCAGTATTTGATTACGGCAACAACATCCGTCAGGTTGCAAAAAACAACGGAGTCGAAAACGCATTCGATTTCCCCGGGTTCGTTCCTGCGTATATCCGGCCGCTTTTCTGCAAAGGTATCGGTCCGTTTCGCTGGGCGGCTCTGTCAGGTGATCCGGAGGACATTTTCAAAACTGACGCCAAAGTAAAAGAATTGATTCCGGACGACCCGCACCTGCATAACTGGCTGGACATGGCCAGAGAACGAATTCATTTTCAGGGATTGCCGTCACGGATCTGCTGGGTGGGTCTTGGTGACCGCCATCGACTCGGGCTTGCTTTCAACGAGATGGTTCGTAACGGCGAACTCTCGGCTCCGGTCGTCATCGGCCGCGACCATCTGGACTCAGGTTCGGTTGCCAGCCCTAATCGCGAGACCGAAGCGATGAAAGACGGATCAGATGCGGTGTCTGACTGGCCACTATTGAATGCTCTGCTGAACACAGCAAGTGGAGCGACATGGGTAAGCCTGCATCACGGCGGCGGCGTCGGCATGGGTTATTCGCAACACTCGGGTGTCGTCATCTGTTGCGACGGAACCGAAGCTGCTGACCAACGCGTTGAACGCGTTCTGTTCAACGATCCTGCCACCGGCGTCATGCGACATGCGGATGCCGGATACGAAATTGCGATTCAGTGCGCTCAGGATAAGGATCTGGATCTACCGATGATCTAGAAAACGATGATTCCTTCCGCCCCATCCCCATGGTCATACCCGTTCAGGAACCTCGTTAGATGCTGACGATCGAACCCGGCAATCTGACTCACGATCAGATCGAAAGTTATCTCGCTGATCCCGGCCAGATAAATCTCAACGACGCATGTTTTGCCGAAGTCGCAAAGTCCCGCGCGACCGTTGATTATCTGATTGAACAAGGTGCTTCGGTCTACGGCTTGAATACCGGCTTTGGACTTCTGGCGACAAAGAAGATTTCCACGGAAGACCTGGCCCAGCTGCAAGTCAATCTGGTTCGTTCTCATTCGGCCGGCTGCGGCGAGCTGCTGGACGATCGCTCAGTTCGACTGATCATGCTTCTTAAGCTCGCAAGTCTGGCGCGAGGCTATTCAGGCGTACGCACCGAAGTCATCGGGATATTGACGGAATTCCTTAATAGAAACCTGCTGCCTTGTATCCCGTCAAAAGGATCCGTCGGAGCCAGCGGCGATCTTGCACCGCTTGCTCACATGAGTCTTGCTCTCATCGGAGAAGGCCGGATTCGAGTTGAAGGCAATATCGTTCCAGCAACAAAGGCACTCCAGGTTGCGGGAATCAAACCGCTCGCGCTGGGGCCGAAAGAGGGCCTTGCGCTGCTGAACGGTACTCAGGTTTCAACCGCTCTGGCGCTCGATGCTCTTTACAAAACGCAACGGACTTTTCAGGCGGCCATCGTTACCGGCGCAATGACTCTGGATGCTGCAAAAGGCAGCGATGGACCGTTCGACCCGAGAATTCATGAGATCCGGAATCATCAGTCGCAGATCGCTTGCGCAGCAATGTACCGGAAACTGCTTGCCGGCAGCCCGTTGCGGGAATCGCATCGCGACGATGATCACCGCGTACAGGATCCGTACTCGCTGCGCTGTCAGCCGCAGGTGATGGGGGCCTGTCTGGATTCGATTCACCACGCTTCAAGAGTATTGATTCGCGAAGCGAACGCGGTCTCCGACAATCCACTGGTTTTCACGGATGACAATTCGATGATTTCCGGCGGCAACTTTCATGCAGAACCGGTCGCGATCGTGGCAGACATGCTGGCCGTTGCGATTGCAGAAATCGGGTCACTATCGGAGCGCCGGATCGCGCTTTTGATCGACCGCCACCTGAGCGAACTACCTTCGTTTCTGACCGCCAACAGCGGACTCAACTCCGGATTCATGATTCCACAGGTAACCGCTGCGGCCCTGGCGAGTGAGAACAAGCACCTGGCCAGCCCCGTCAGCGTCGACTCGCTTCCAACAAGCGCCAATCAGGAAGACCATGTATCGATGGCGACGTATGCCGCGCGCCGCTTGCACGCGATGATTGAAAACACGAATACGATCCTTGCCATTGAGCTGCTTGCGGCCTGCGAAGGTATCGACTTCCGCGAGCCCGATACAAGTATGCCTCTACAGGAATTGCACGCCCGGGTCAGAAATCTGGTTCCGAGGTTCAGTGAAGATCGCCCCTTCCATGAAGACATCGAAAAAATCAGGTTGAACATTATCGGACACCAGCAACTGGACGCTTCATTGCGCTAGAAGACTGAACTAGGATGACGGTGACGACGGGTTCGTCCCGAATAGCCGATGTCTATTTTCAGTCCGGTGAAAGATGAATTTCTGCAAAGCTTCAACCGCCATCGTTCTGGCGCTGCTGATCAGCGCTCCTGTTTTCGCCACCGAGCGCAACGTCATCCTGTTTGTGACCGATGACCAGGGTAAAACCCTCGGATGTTACGGTGATGACGCGGCCCATTCACCCAACCTTGATCAACTGGCGGCCGACGGCCTGATCTTTCACAACGCATTCGCGACAACCGCCAGCTGCAGCGCGAGTCGATCCGTCATTCTTTCGGGAACGCACAATCACAAGAACGGTCAGTACGGACATCAGCATCACTTTCACAAGTTTGCTGCGTTTCAGGATGTCATTTCGCTCTCTCTGCCGAGAGCACTTTCACGGAGCGGATACCGTACCGTCCAGATCGGGAAATACCATGTAGCACCGGAAGAAGTGTTCCACTTCGATCAATACCTCAATGGGCCGCCCCGAAACGCCGTGGCGATGGCTGAGGCCTGCCGGGAATTGTTCGAGGCCGATTCCGAACAGCCGTTTTTCCTCTACTTTGCAACTTCCGATCCTCACCGTGGTGGTGGAGTCGATCGGCTGTCGACTCTGGAATTCAAACCCAACATGTTCGGTAACAGGCCGGCGGAGAGAGGTTATCCCGGCGTCATAGAAACGATCTTCACTCCAGCCGAAGTCAACGTTCCTCCTTTTCTCAGTGACACTCCTGAGACCCGCGCCGAACTGGCTCAGTACTATCAGTCCTGTGCAAGAGTCGATTTCGGAATCGGAAGATTGATCGAGATTCTCAAAGAGACAGGGCAGTACGAAAAGACGATGATCATCTTCACTTCAGATCACGGGATGGCATTCGCGGGCGGTAAAACGACGGTTTACGAACCCGGATTAAATGTACCTTTTGTCGTGAGGAATCCATACAGTGAAAATCGCGGGGTTGAGTCCAGCGCCCTTGTCAGCCACGTCGACATTACTCCTACGATTCTGGATTTCGCTGGCGCGCTCGACCGTGAAACCAATGGCCCTGCAGAGCCGCTTGATGCTGACGAATACTGGAACGATGCAGAACTATCGAGACGCGACAATCGCGCAGGTGGAAACGACTTCAGCTTCTATCACGGGCAGTCGTGGCTGCCACTGACGCACGATTGTGAACTTGAGCACCATGACTCCATCTTTGCGTCACATACATTTCACGAAATCCAGATGTACTATCCAATGCGGGTCTATCGCGACAAGCAGTACAAATTGATCTGGAACATCGCATGGAAGCTCGACTATCCGTTTGCCTCCGATCTCTGGGCTGCCTCAAGCTGGCAGGCTCAGTACCAGCAAGGTTTGCATGCCGCCTACGGTCAGAAGACTGTAGGTCAGTACATTCATCGCGCCGAGTTCGAGCTTTTCGACATTGCGAACGACCCGAACGAGACCACCAATCTTGCCACCAACCCTGATTACGCCGAACTCCTTCAGCAATACAAAGAACTGCTGAAAACCAGACAGCAGGATCTGGACGACCCGTGGATCATCAAATGGACCTACGAGTAGAAAAACCGTTTACCCCTGCTGCATCAGCTCTCAAGATTGCATCAGCGCTTAAAGGTTGCATCAGCGCTTAAAGGTTGCATTAGCGCTCAAAGTACGTGTAGCCACTCAGGCTGTCGCGAAACATCTTGATCATCTGCTGTCTCTGAGCGACGGTAATCCGTCCGTCGCGCACGGCGCGTTCAGCATTGGAATGGAACTTCTGATAAAGATCCTGCGTTTGGTACTCGACGTAACTCAGAACGTTTTCGATGCTGTCTCCCTGAAGTTCCCGGACGAACTCGATCTGGCCGTCATCGTCGATTCTGACACTTACAACGTGGGTATCCCCGAACAGGTTGTGAAGATCGCCGAGAGTTTCCTGATAGGCGCCGACCAGGAAAACTCCCAGCAGGTAGTCCTCGTCCGGCTTGACTTGATGCACGCGTAATGTCGGAGAGACCTCGCCGTCCGGGCCGGTAAACTTGTCCAGTTTTCCGTCACAGTCGCAGGTCAGATCCGCCACGATAGCTCGACGGTCAGGCATTTCGTTGAGCCGGTGCAGTGGCATTACCGGAAAGACCTGTCCGATCGCCCACGCATCCGGCAGCGATTGGAAAACGCTGAAATTGCCGTAGTAGATATCCGATAGCAGATCGCACATCCCCATCAGTTCACGTGAGGGGCGTGACAGGGTCGGGACGATATCCGCGATTCGATGCAGAATCGTAAGACAGATATTCTCGGCAAGCGCGAGTTCACGAAGATTGATTTCGCCTGCGCGGAAAGCATCTCGCATCTTGTCGCGGTTGTAGACGGCGTCGTTGTAGTTTTCCTGTAACCTGCGCGGCTCGACGTTGTTCAGCGTATAGATCAACCCTTCCATTGCGGCAGATTGCTCAGCAGGAAACTCCTCCGGCAGCGGGTCAGGCTCAAAGTCCGCAACATGCAGAACGTTGAACATCAGGATTGACATCGGGGCAACTGTCCAGCGTCCTGACTCCGTCAGAATTTCCGGATGCCCGACTCCGTGGCGGTCAAATGACGCCATGATCGTTTCAACAATATCGATGCAGTACTCATCGAGATCGTAGTTGCGGCTGTGAACGTCAGTACTGCCATTGCCGTCATAGTCTACCGCGAGCCCGCCACCGAGATTGAAATAGCCCAGCGGAGCGCCCTCGCTGGCAAGGTCAAGGTAGAACCTGCAGGCTTCTGCGACTCCGTCTCGTATGTTGCGGATATTGGGAATCTGGCTACCGAGGTGATAGTGCAGCATCATGAGTCGGTCGAGCATGTTTTCTTCGCGCAGGAGGTCTACCGCGCGAATCAACTCCGTGGACTTCAGGCCGAACAGGCTCCTGTCGCCACTATCACCGGACCAGTAGCCATCTACCTTCGTCGAAAGTTTCAAGCGCAGTCCGATAAACGGCTCGATATTCCAGTGCCGCGAGCGCTGGATAATCAAATCCAGTTCGGCAAGCGATTCGGCAACGAAGAAGCACTGAAAGCCGAGTCGAATTGCCTGCAGGCCGAGATCGATAAACTCTTCGTCCTTGAATCCATTACAGATAATCGTGCTGTCTTTGCCCGGCAGAGTTGAAATCGCAATCAGAAGTTCTGCTTTACTTCCAGCTTCAAGACCGTGCCCGAAAGGTTTTCCAGCGCGGGCGATTTCCTCGACCACGTGGCTTTGCTGATTCACTTTGACCGGAAAAATTCCGCGGTACGTCCCCGTGAATCCCGATTCGTCAATCGCACGTCGAAAAGCGTGGTTGAGTTTCTTGATCCGGTCATGCACCAGATTTTCGAGCCGGAGCATGACGGGCATCGTCAGGCCCCGCTGCTGTAGTCCGTCGATAATTTCGGTCAGTTCTACAGAAATCACACCGGAATGGGTCGGAGCATGAACAACCACGTTGCCTTTTTCGGAGATACCGAAATAGCCGTGGCCCCAGCGATCAACACCATACAAGTTCACCGAGTCTGATACCGACCACTGCGGCGCTGATGTTTTGTCCGCTCGATTGGCCGGCGGCTTGCGAGTACCCGATATTCGTGCCGGTTTAGATGTCACGGCGGGATCAGTGCGCGAAGTGGACTCGGGCATGGCGTCTCTTTTATTCAAACTGCAAAGCCGGATCAGCAGACACGGTCATTCCGGCAAGCCGGTGGCAACCAGTGAACCTTGTTCGTCAGTGCTGTACAAGTACCAATTCTCCTGCGGCAAGAACATTCTGGCGACGTCACCTTCGCCGATTTCTGCATCACCTTTGAAGGTCGCAACAACCTGGCTGTCGCAAAGGCTGAAATAAGCCACAGTTTCGTGTCCCATCCGCTCAACAACTTCGAGAGAGGCAGACGCCAGTGCCGGGTGCGAATCATCAACGCAAACGTGCTCAGGCCGGAAGCCGAAAACATAGCTGCCGTCGCCTACAGTGGCTCCATCCAGACTGAATTCAAATCCTGAACCATCCGCTCCAGCGGCAAATACTCCGTTGCTGACGCGTCCCTCGATAAAGTTCATCGCAGGGCTGCCGATAAATCCGGCGACGAACCGGTTCGCCGGTCTGCGATAGATCTCCAACGGGGTATCAAACTGCTGGACGACTCCGTCTTTCATGACGACGATTCTGTCGCCAAGTGTCATTGCCTCGACCTGATCATGAGTCACATAAACGGTTGTCGTTTTCAGTCGATTGTGCAGTCTCGCGAGTTCGGTCCTCATCTGGACACGCAACTTGGCATCCAGATTCGAGAGGGGCTCATCAAACAGAAACGCCAGTGGATTCCGGACAATCGCACGGCCCACAGCGACTCTTTGACGTTGTCCCCCTGAAAGCTGCGCCGGCTTACGGTCAAGAAGATCCGTGATTGTCAGGATCTCTGCGGCTTGCGCGACCCGCTGTTCGATTTCAGCCTTCGGAGTTTTCCGCATCTTCAATCCGAATGACATGTTCTGCCGGACTGTCATGTGCGGATAGAGCGCGTAATTCTGAAAAACCATTGCGATATCACGGTCGCCCGGCTCCAGATCATTTACTTTCCGGTCGCCAATGTAGATCTCACCGGCGGAGACTTCCTCAAGGCCGGCGATCATCCTCAGCGTTGTTGACTTTCCGCAACCCGAAGGCCCAACGAGCACGAGAAACTCCCCGTCCTCGATCTGCAGGTCGATCCCTTTGACAGCTTCAAAGCCGTTTTCGTAACGCTTGACGAGTTTGTTCAGACGGATTTCCGCCATTGCCTTCAACCTGTTCTAGTTCCCGCAAATCCAAGGGGAAATTATACCAAAGCAATCCGTTTCCAAGGGCGCGCTGCGAATGTTCAGCAATACGCCCGAAGCTATTTCATCACGCCGCTTTATTTCATCACACCGCTTTATTTCATCACGCCGCTCTAGTCCTTCACGTTCACTATTCCTTCACGCCGCCGACAGTAAGTCCGGAAACCAGATACCGGCTGAGCAACATAAATACGATGACAACGGGAATACTGACGAGAATTGCAGCCGATGCATAGAGCCCCCACTCGGTGGACATACTCGCTTGAAAACTTTTCAGCCCCAACGGTAGCGTAAACATCTCTTCATCCTGAAGAATCTGTGCCGCGACAATGTACTCCGACCATGCCGTCATAAAGCTGAACAGCGCGGTGATAACCAGTCCCGGTACAGCCAGCGGTAACGTTACCGTGACGAATGTCTTCCACCGGCTGCAGCCATCAATCCGCGCTGCCTCTTCCATTGAAACCGGAATCGTGTCGTAAAAGCCTTTCATCTGCCAGAGGCAGAAGGGCAGGGCGGTGGCGGTATAAAACACCAACAACCCGAGAAACGTGTTGATCAGGTGCAGCCGCGCGATCACCACGTAGAGCGGCAGCAGCAACATTGTTGCAGGGAACATCTGGGTTGTGAGAATCGCCAGCATGCTCGTGTTGCGTCCGACGAATCTGAAGCGACTCAGCGCATAACCACCCGTTGCAGCAAGTCCGACCCCGAGAACTGTGACCGCTAATGAGACCAGCAGCGAATTCCCCATCCACGTCAGGAAAGGTTCTTCGGTAAAAAGTCGCACATAGGAATCAAACGTCCAGTTTTCCGGGAAGATCGCGAGATCGGTGCTTTGAAGTTTGTTGCCCGGGCGGATTGAGATCGAAAACACATTGATTGCCGGGTAAACGGCCAACACCACAAAAAACAGCAGCACCAAATGCCGTAGACCTGTGATCCACACGGCTTCACGCGGCCCGCGGGATGGCGTGCCGTCTTTCCGGGGAGACTTTCCGCTCATCAAGTCACCCCTTCGGTAGCTTTGGTCTTTCTCAGAAACAGGAGTGAGAAGATCAAGAGCATAAAGAAAATGACCATCGACAATGCGGCGCCGTATCCGTACTGATACAGATTGAAAACGGCTTTGTAGACATAAGACACCAGGATATGAGTGTCATCAGCCGGCTCTCCGGCGTTTGACACCAGCCAGACAACGTTCAAGTTGTTGAATGTCCAGATTGTCCCGAGCGTCACCGCAGGAAGAAGCACAGGCTTGAGCATCGGAAGAGTGATGTGCCGGAACTGCTTCCATCGAGACACCCGGTCAATCCGCGCTGCCTCGTAGAGTTCCTGAGGAATCCCCTGCATGCCCCCGAGTGCGATCACCATCATGAACGGGACGCCCAACCAGACGTTCGTGATGATACAAGCCGCAAGTGCGTTGTACTCCTCACCCAGCCAGTTTACCGCTGGCAGTCCGAACCACTTTGTAGCAATCAGATTGACCGCCCCGTAATCGAGGTTGAACATGCCTCTCCACGTCAGAGCAGTGATGTAAGCGGGTATCGCCCAGGGGAGAATGAGCAGGACCCTGTAAATTGCCTTGCCTTTAACCGGTCCGTTTAACGTGACTGCCAGCAGCAGTCCAAGTGAAACGTGGAGCACGACGCAGACCGCCGTCCAGATCAACGTCTTCAGCAGGATCATATAGAACTTGCTGTCCGCTCCGGCAAACACCTCGCCGTAGTTCTGAAATCCGGTCACCTGCCAGTCCTGAAAATTCCTCAGCGACATATTCGAAAAGGAAAGAACGACGTTATAGAAAAACGGATAGATGATGGTTGCAGCGATGACGAGCAACGCCGGTCCGATCAAGAAATAGGCGAACCGGTTTTTATCCCAGTCTCGAATAAACGCGTGGAATGACTTTCGCTGCCAGAAGATCAACCCGGCGGTGGCAAATGCCGCAATTAAACGGAGCAGCCAGACGGAAGCATCCGGCTTCAGTTGCTGGTTCATCAGCCGGATCCCGTTTTCTGCGCTGGACTGCATTTTTTCAGCTGCCTCGTCCGCAGAAATTCCGCCGCCCATCAGCTCCTGATACGGAGGCCGCATCGAATCCCAGACGGCTCGCAGTTCTGCCGCCACCGGCATCGCGCGGCCGTTTTGCATTTGTTGTGCAGAAGCAAGCAATGTCGGATCATTCGTGATCGCAGGGTCATCAAGAAGTGAAGCGCGTGAAGGAAGCGTCTTGAGCCGCGTCATGAACTCACGTTGAACCGGTTCGGACGTCATGAACTCAACAAACCTGATTGCTGCGTCATGTTCAACAGACTCTTCAGCCACGTTTACGTTGAGCGAGTAGCCCTTGCTGGCCACCATCGGCCCCATCGGAATACCTGTCGATGAAACAACCGGAAGAGGCGCAATCACCGCGTCTACATCCGGAGTCTCAAGTGAGAGATACCCGCCCCAGCTCCAGTCACCGTTGATGATCATGGCTGCGGAACCGGACTTGAACAGTGCGTCAGCCGTCTCGTAGTCGCAGCCGGCAGGGACAACATTGTGCTCGGACTGAAGTGACTTGATAAACTCCATTGCCGCAACCGATTCAGGCGTATCGAGTGCAGGAACCGTTGAACCCTCAGCCTCAAAAACCCAGGCACCATGTCCGGTTAAAAACGGGATGGCAAAAAATGGTTCGATGAAGTTCCAGACCAGTCCGTATTGCTCAGGTTTTCCATCACCGTCTGCATCGACGGTGTTTTCTATTGCGAGGGCAATCAGTTCGTCAGTTGTTTGCGGCGGGTTTTCAATCAGGTTCCGGTTGTAAACCAGCGCGAGATGGTTACCTACCCGATCCCCGATTTGAACCAGCATCTTCTCGTCAGGCTTTTTCTCATCCGCCAGCCACGTCAACGAACGGGGTGTAAATCCATCGAGAAAACCGTCCTCGAAATGCGGGCTCAAATCGCCGACGATTCCCATCGTCATGTACGCCCCCATCGGGTCCGAAGGGCCGTAAATCAATTCCGGCCCTGTTCCCGCCAGTGCAGCAGCCTGAAAGCCGCTGCGCAACTCTTCGTTTTCCTTGTAGAGCGTTTGAACTCGGACATCAGGATTCAGTCGCTCAAACTCGGCGACCAATTCATCCAGCACGACCCGCTCATCGACGACCATCTGATGCCAGAGGACGATCCGCGTACGTTCTTCGGAGCCGCAACCACACAGGCCGGCGATCACCAGTACCAGCAAGATTCCGGCGAATCCGTCGCGCAAGATTATTTTTCCAGCCGCCATACTGTTCCTGAAAGCGATTGGACTTCAATTGACGCGGCTTCACTAATCTGAACCCGCGTCACAGAGCCGGGCTCATTGACATCTGAATTTGAATCAAACACCAGCACAGCGTTTGAGTATTCCCCTACTGGAGCAGCAAACTCCGCGTCGTCGGCAGACCGATTGAACGCGACGAAGACTGCTCCATCAGACGACTCGCGAACAAAGGAAAACAGGCCCTTTTCAGCATCGGTCTGAATCAACCGGAATCCGCCTCGACGCAGCTCGGGCATATCGTTTCGTAGGGCAATCGCGCGGCAGTAGTAATCATGAAGCCCGGCATTGAAAGCTATCGCTTCAGATTTGCCTGTGGGTCCGAACGGGCCCAGAGTGCGGGCTTCGTACTCGAGATCATCCCAGACCATAGGCATCCTGTCGTCAGGATCATCGGCCCCGTCCATCCCGGCTTCCGAGCCGTAATAGATCATCGGCGGTCCCACAAACGTCATTTGAAACAGCACAACCAGCTTTTGAATTCGACGTTCCGTTTCATCGGGAACGGAGATGTCATAGGGTGCAAAGTGTCTTGGAACCACCCGCTCGCCTACGTCGTAATCAAACTTTCCCGGACTGAGATAAGAATGGCGGTACTTCGCGTTCACGATCATGGACGCAACGCGGTCGGTGTCGTGAGAATCGATAAGGTTCTGGAGAGAATACTGCACCTCCGCAGGATGGGCCTGCATGCGTTGTTGAATCTCTTCGGCAAAATGGCTGGCTGACATTCTGTTGTCGATGAAGAATCCTTTTACCGGAAATGCAAATCCGTGATAGTTCATCGTCGAAGAGAATCCACATTTCGAAAGGTAGTCTCCGGCGTCATCCCAGATTTCGGCGACGGTGAACACTTCCGGATTCAAGTCGCGAATCATCTGATTCCAGTCCTGCCAGAACTTGTCAGGAACCTCGTTGGCAACATCAAGTCGCCAGCCGTCGATTCCATCTGAAGGATCGCCGTCGCCATCCGGATCCATCCATTTCCGCGTCGCAGTAAACACGTAGGATTTCGGAGCTGGATGCAAGTCGTCACCGGCCGCGTTGTCAGCAAATTCCGGCAGCGTGTCGACTCCCCACCAGCACTGGTAGCGGAACTCGTTGGCAGGCGTTGCCGGATCGTCGAACTGCTCGACGTTGTACCAATCAAGGTATTGCGAGTTCTGCTGGCTTGCAGCAATGTCAGCAAAGGCAAAAAAGTCACGTCCTGTGTGGTTGAACACTCCATCAATCACAATCCGGATTTCACGTTCGTGAGCTGCTCTGATCAAATCGAAAAACAGCTGATCCGCAGCAGTTACCTTCCAGGTCGCCGGATCCGCTGATTCCGTTTGCATGATCGCAAAGTCCCCGGCGGGATCAGGACCGAAATGCGGGTCGATATGATGAAAGCTGTTACCGTCGTATTTGTGCAGTGACCGCGCGTAGAAAACCGGATTGAAGTAGATGACGTTGATACCGAGCTGATCGATGTAATCGAGCTTGTCGATCACGCCTTGAAGATCCCCTCCGAAACGCCGGTGAAATACACCGTCCGCATAAAAGTCGTCGCCCAGTTCTTCCTCCCATTTGTCACGTGCATACCACTGTGATGTCCAAGGAGTCACCCGCCACGATTGCGGCATGATGTCCACAAACTCCAGCGACTCACGCGTCGGGTCGTTGGTCGGATCGCCATTGCGAAACCGTTCTGGAAACAACTGGTAGAAAACGGCATCCCGCGCCCATTCGGGAACCCGTTGAGCCGGAGAAAGAAGTGCCGTCTCACTGTCTGCTTCACTCGGCATCTCTGCGGCATCAGGCGACAGTTCCGGGGCTCGCGCATCAGAAGCAACGGCTTCAGCCTGTGCCTGATCAGCTGCAAGTACGAGGCTGCCGAAGAGGGATGTGTTTCGCCACGTTTCATCCGTCGGATCACTGAACTTGAAGACGGACTTTCTTGATCCACTACCGGGATCATTATTGACCTGCAAATCGAATCCGATCCTTGTATCGGCATTTGGCTCGATTGCGCCAAGTCTAATCATTGCTTCCACGTTGTAGCCGGTTTCAGTTTTGACCACGACAGCTTCGAAGTTGCGCGCGTCAACACCTTCACCCCACGTGCGGCGCCCCTCAGCACTGACCCGGTACTGCCCGTCATCAGGTTGAAAAGTCGTAGATCGCTCACCGTTTTGATCGATAAAGAACTCAACAGAGTCCTGTTCCCATGGTGCTCCGTTTTCGATGCTGATTGCATCGTCACTGACTTCCACGAAAAAATAGAGTCCGTCACCGTTCCAGAGTGCACGAGCTGTTGCAAGCGAGGGCTCCTGCCCCTCCTCCAGTGCGTTGTGCATCTCAACGGAAACCGGCGTGGAAATCGCGGGCGCAGTCAGATAGGCATCCTCGCGATCGCCATCGATGGACAACGCGCCTTCCAAGTAGACTGCCGCGGCGACGGGACGAGGATTCTCCGGCGCCTCATCCTGGGCCGCCAACGGAGTCGCGTCTATCGTGAGACAGAACAGAACCAGCAACAAAGAGCGGAATTTATTCACAGTTCACCTGAACCCTGGTCATCCATTTGATTCGGGATGCCCGGGCTGAAGAAAAACCCGGGCTTCACATTGGCTCGAGGGGCGAGCCATAAACATGACTCGCTCCAGCGATCAGCAAGCAGGAATTTGACCGCGAAACCGACTAGCTGCCGGGGCGTCCCTGAGGCGCGGCCTGTTCGTCACCTTCGCCTGACCAGAGCCGGTCATACTCAGCCTGTTCAACCTCTTTGAAAACGTAGCCTGTAAACGCGACTTTGAATTTCCCCTCAATGGCCGAGCTTTCAAAAACGATGGGGACGGGTGGATCACGGGGCTTGGTCACGATACCCCAACGGAACTTGAGCGGCTGCCCGTCTGTTCCCTGGTCAAGCATCTCAGCGATTGCATTCGGATCGACCCCGATCCTTTCAAGCTGATTCGCCGGTAGAGTCTTTGCCCATTCCACGAGTGCTTCGCGACTCTCCGGACCGGTCCAGTTGTGCTTAGCCTGATATACGGTGTACAGCGTCGCGGCTCGCTGAACATTAGTGCTGTTCGCATCTGCAAACATGCCGTCTGTATCGACATCACCAGAGCAACCCGTGATCAACAAAAGGCATGCAGCCACGACAAGAATCAACTTATGACGAATATCCACTTTTCCTCCGTCTTTCTTTCGCCTTATTGCAGCGGTTTGAGTAAGCATCCGTTCGCACATTCTAAAAAAAAACTCTGCCCCGTGCGGAGCAGAGTTTTGCTGAATGCCTGTGATCATTAAAGATCGTCAACACCGGCAATGCCGCCATCGTTCGTTCGAGCCAGACGATGCAACAACGTGATATCTGCAGTGTTTCTGATCGTTTGTGTTGAACCATCCCCCATGACTGCCATTGTGGAGCCGGGGTGAGCAGAACCGAAACCAAGTTCGCGAGTCATGCCGTTTGCTTCAACAATTATTGCCGGACGTTCTTCGCCGTCACCACGGAGACCCAGATCATAATTCAACCAGTCGCCCCAGCGGTTATCAGCAAGGCTGAATGTACGCATTGAAGACCAGTCGGCTCCGTCAAATACCGAGAAGTCCCACCATGCTTCGCCGGTGAAGCTGTAGAACTGCTGATTGACTGCTTTCTCCATAAACAGGAACGTGTTTGAAGAACCGTCAGACACAGGATTGGCAACAGTTGAATACTTGATTTCACCGGCGTAGGTACCGGTCGCCGAATGCCCCCAGCTGTGTCCACCTTTGCGGATCATACCACGCCAGACGCCGGCTTCATCCGTTTGATTGGGTGCACCATCCCAGAAAGAAATGCCCCAGGGATTTGTATCACCATCTGCATCGCGCCACCCGCCGGCAACGCCTGCATAGTCACCCAGAACGATCGGGAACAAATAGTTCGGATGGATGTTGCGGCGAGGTCCGCGAGACTGGCGGTCG
>JBCCFB010000032.1:0-33303 GCA_039029995.1 Planctomycetota bacterium | reverse complement strand
CTCGGCGATGACGCGCGAGTCTATACGGGGACCGTTGTGAACTTGAATTCCGGTTCGATTGGAAGATCGTTCGAGTCGGGGTTGTTCAGCGGCTTTGGTGGCGAGGTCAATATTTCGGGTGGATCAATCGGACAGGATTGTCTTGCCGGATTCAGCACGTTCACGATGACAGGTGGTGACATCGGCATATTCTTTTTCTGTGATGGTTCGACAATCGATGTGACGGGAGGAACGATTGGCCAGTATTTGCTTGCAAGCAGTTGTGATCTGACGATTGGTGGAACTGCCTCAATAGGCCGGGATGCGACTATCTCCCGCTCGAATATAGCGATGTCGGGTGGGGCGATTGCCAGTGACCTTGAGATACGAAGCAGTAGTGATCTGTTGTTCAGTGGCGGCGAGATTTCAAGTGTCGATATTTCCCAAAGCACAGTTGCCAATACCGGCGGCCAGTTTATCAGCAGTTTTGACGTGATGAATAATTCTGTCGTCGAACAGGATGGTGGCGATGTCTGGTTCGGACCGAGGATTCAGTCCGGTTCCGTCATGAGACTGGCAGGTGGTTCAGTCGGCTCTCCGTTGGTCGCTTCGGCCGGAACAACTCTCGAAATATCCGGTGGCGACTTTGAAATCGACGGCGTTCCCGCTGCAACCGGCCAGGTAAATCTGCCCGTAGGTGCATTGCTGACCGGCGTGATGTCCGATGGCACTGTATTCGTATTCAACAGTAGCGGAGGCGTACTCGATTCGATACCCGATGGAACGCTTACTCTGGTACCCGCTGCAATCCCTCCACAGGGACCTGCCGTCATCAACGCGCCTGCTGATCCGGTTCCTGCAGGACTTCGCCCCGGCCAGACTTTGAACATGCAAACAGGTGCGGCAGCCGGCGTCAACTTCACTGCAATCGAATCAGAGATCAACCTTGCCGACGGCTGGATTGAACGCGGTCTTGAGTTGGTCAGTACGACCTTGAATGTTACAGGAGGGACCATTGGATTCAATCCGAAAGCCTATGCGAACAGCTTCATCACGCAGTCTTCCGGGTCGGTTTCCAGCATGAGGTTGTATGACAATTCGACCTACCATTTGACCGGTGGTATTTGCAGTGGTCCCAGTATTTATGATGGAGCAGCTTGCAGTGTATTCGGCGGCGAGTTGCTAAACTGGGCCACTGTCTATCAAGGCGGCAAGTTGAATATTGCAGCCGGCATCATCAATCGCGTCCGCGCCAACGTCGATGGAGAAGTTAATCTTGCAGGAACTGAGTTTCGCCTGCTGGATCTGAATACCGGTGCATTAATTGAAGACCTGACACCTCAGATTGCTGCAGGACAACGAATTGTCATTGCTGATCGTGATGTGACTCTGGCAGGCACTTTGCTGGATGGGTCTCCGATTTCCCTGAATCTCAATTCGGTGTTCGTTTCGAATGAAAGCCAGTTCAACGTCGCTTCGATTGTGACGGTGGGTTTGACCCTTGAAGATGTGATGCTGGTGGTTGAAGCCGACTCGGTCGCCATCACGAGGGGCAACGGTAGCGGTGGTGGAATCAGCGAACTCGGGCAGGACGACAGCAATGATTTCTCGATCAGCCGTTCTTCATTTGACATACAGTCCGTAACTGAGTTTGAGATGACGGCGACTACGCCCGTCTCTTCTCCGAATTCACTGCAGTTCGTGCTCGACGGATCGGTGTTCGCCCGATCCGCAGTTACTCAGTCGATCTCGCTTTTCAATTACGATACCGGGCAATTCGAAATTGTGGACTCGCAACCGGCAAACCGGTTTGGCGACAAGCTGGTGATCGTCACCGCAACAGGTGACGTTACGCGGTTTGTGGATGCCAGTGGGCAAATGCAAGCGAGGGTTCGTTTTCAATCGGCCAGCCAGCGCCAGCAATTCTCTTCGAACACCGACCGCGCGGTCTGGCTCATCGGTGGCTAAATCACGGGCGGATAAGCGGTTGCGCTGAAGTGCAGAGTTTTCTGCAGAAAATTGTGGACAAAGGGCTGCAAGTGCAGTAACATCTGCACTTCTGTTCTTTTTTGCGCATCAGCTCCTGTTCACGGAGGCGTCGATGGCTCGATTCACACCGGGCGAACTGAACGTCATGCAGCTTCTCTGGAAGCATGGCGAAATGAAGCCGGGCGATATCCAGGATCTCTACCCCGGGGAAATCAAGAACGCGGCGTTGCGTTCCTATCTGACGATTCTGCTGGACAAAGGCCATGTTTCACGACGGAAAGTCGGCAAGGCGTTCTTTTACAAAGCTGTGACGCGACAGAAGTCAGCGATGCGTTCAACGCTCAAGCAGCTTGTTGACAACTATTGCGGTGGATCGACAACAGAATTGCTCATGTCGCTGATTCGCTCGGAAAAACTGTCTGAAGAGGATCTGGTTGACTTGCGACGGCTGGCCGATGGTGGCGAGAAAGACAAAACGAGTTCACGAAGCAATAAACGGAGGAAGAAGTCATGAGCCAATGGTTGAATGATGTATCTACCAATTCGCCTTTGTTCGTTGTCCTCCTTGTGATTCTCAAGCTGACTGTTGTGCTTGCCACGTCCTGGTGCATTCACTTGCTGTTGAAAGACCGGCACCCCGAATGGCGCAGGTTGCTTTGGCGGTTGACCGCCGTCGGAATGGTCATCGTCGTGGCACTGGCGTCACTGCCTCCAGTTCTTTCATGGCAGGTGCTACCGTCGGCGCCGGACGTCGTCGCAGAGAAGGCAGTGGAAGTTGACTCGCCGACTGCTGATTCAGTCGGACTGGAAACGATGCTTTTTGGTCGTTCAGATCGAAACGATTCGTTTCCGCCGGAAATCATGCCTCCACTACCTGAAGACACAGTAGAAAACACGGTAAAAAGCAGTGCGGTAGATCGTGTTGTCGCCCGACAAGTTGACCGGGCGAACAACGCACCAACGACAGGCTACGGAAATGCGGGTGCTGGACGGGAAGAGAGTGACGCTGGTTCTTTTTCACTGCAGCCGGACAGTCTACTGCAACCGCAGGTGAGCACCACAACCCCTGATTTACCAACCTCTGACTCACCATCTTCGGTGGCTCCAATGTCGGCGGGGCCGGCATCGGAATCGTGGTTTCTTTCTTCCGGCGCTGTCCTCGTATCGATTTGGCTCGCTGGAGTATTCCTGCTTTCGGCGCGAGCCCTTCTGGGGATCGTTCTCCTTTCGCGAATCCGGAAAGATGCAATTCCGGCTTCCTCCGAGGTCTCGGAGATCGCCTCCGAATTTTCGACGGCGCTCGGGGCAGGTTGTGTGCCACAGGTGCTCGTCAGCAACGGAGTATCAACCCCGTGTCTGGCCGGGATTTTTCGTCCCGAGGTCCTGGTGCCGGAATCAGTTGACCTTTCAGCCGATCGAACAGAAACCGTTTCGATTATCGCTCATGAGTGTGCGCACCTGCTGAGGCATGATTTGCGCTGGAATGCGCTATGGCAGGTTTGTTCCATCTTGTTCTGGTTTCATCCGCTCGTATGGCGCGCGAGGGTGGCTCACGTTGATGCCTGCGACAATGTCGCAGATGCGATCGCGGCTGATTTCGTCAACGACAGAGACGGGTATTGCCGTACACTTGCGGTGCTTGCCCTGAGAGTCAACGGAGCCGTTCCCGCAACTGGCCTGGGAATGGCGCGAAAGGCAGTCGTGCGCAGGCGGATTGAACTGATCAAGCGGGGCGTGCGCAGCCTTACGCTACCAGCTGCGGGATCAAGACTAGCCTGCTTCCTGACGCTGACAGTGATGATCGTTCTGGGAGGCGTTTCGCTTTCAAGAATCGTTGCAGATACCGCGCCGGCCAACCGGCCTGAATTGGCAACACAGCAGGATCAGGAGCAGGAAGGACCGACTGAGGATTCGAGCGTTGCAGCTAGAAACACACTGCCGTTTCTTTTCAGAGACGAAGCCGGAGCACCTTTGGCCGAAGTTTCGATTGAGGTGCATTGCTTCCTTGAAAGCGGCAACACAAACGCAAACCTCGAGACTGACAGGAACGGCGCAGCTCAGTTCACATGGAATGGTGACCCCCGGATCCGGACGCTCTGGTTCACTGCGCGAAAACCGGGCTACGTTCCGGAGCATTTTTCATGGAGAAGTGATCAGGCCACAATCAGGTTGCCCGAAGTCGCCGGGTTTGAACTGGAGCAAGGTCAGGAAGTCCGCGGGCGTGTGACGGATGAAAACGGGGATCCGATTGATGGAGCGAGTGTGGAAATCATGCTCGATAGTGAGCATGCTCAACACACGGTCTTTACGGCCGTGAATCTGGCAACCGATTCTGAAGGTCGATGGAGTTGGGACGGGGCTCCGGCAGCGCTGGAGCGTGCGCGGGCTACTATCGTTCACTCCGGATACATGGCGGGACATGCGACGCCGGCCGGTTCCGGTAACGAAACTCTTACGATACTCAAAAAAGGAATTACGATTTCGGGACGCGTCACTGATGAAGAGGGAAATCCTGTTCAGGGCGCAGTCGCCCGTCTCGGATTTCAGAATTATGGTTCCGGAGACTTGCACGGAGTCACCGACGCAGACGGGCGCTACGAAATATTTAACACAGAGCCCGGGCCGACGGCGATCGTCGTTCAACACGATTCGTACGGACCTGCGTATGAAAAATTCACACTCAGGGCAGAGCCCGACGAACATGACTTTATTCTGAAGCCCGGTTTCGAACTCAGGATCCGTGTTGTTGATGTAAACGGGGATCCTATAGAAGGCGCTTTCGTCGCTCCGGAAGAGTGGGAAGGGCTGCGGTCACTTCGCGCTCGTCGTGATTCGGATTCAGAAGGCAACTACGTATGGCGAAACGCACCTTCTGAGCCGGTCAAATATTCCATTGGTAAGCGTGGCTATGTAGCCGCAAGAGACATTCACGTGCGGGCTTCCGATGAAGTCCATGTTGTAACACTGCTGCCGGAACTCACGATTTCCGGGAATGTACTGGACGCGGAATCAGGGGAGCCGGTTGAGTCGTTCACCGTTCGCGGCGGGGCGAAATATCCTGGACGCAACGAGATCATCTGGGGCTATCAGGCGCCAGCGGAGTTTTCGGCCGGGCAATACAGGTTCACTTTTGATGAACCTGCGTCTGCTCACTTTATTCAGGTTGCTGCTGAGGGGTATGAGCCGGAAACATCACGGCCGTTTTTCACTGAAGACGGAAGGGTCGAGATAAACTTCCGTCTCAAACGGGGGGCGGGAGTCAGCGGTATCGTTACCAACGCTGATGGAGCACCTGTCCGCGGCGTAGAAGTGGTTTACGCTGATGCCGATTCTCAGGTCATGATTTCCAACGGCTATTTCACGGACCAGACCTACGCGACCCGAAGACGCACGGACGATGAGGGGCGGTTTCAGTTTATGGCGGATAAGAATGGCGAACGCTTTCTGGTTGTCGCCCTGCACGACGATGGTTATGCAATATCGCTTGGCGACGATCCATCGAGCCCCGTCAATCTGGCGCTGAATCCATGGGGACGAGTTGAAGGCATTATCAAACTGGCGGGAGAGCCTGATCCGGGGCAGAACGTCAATTTTAGTTCCCAGATGACCAATGAGATTGCCCGACCGTTCCATATCTGGTGGGACAATGAAACGATTGCTGATGAACAGGGTAGGTTTGCGTTCGAGAGGGTAACGCCGGGCCCCGGGAACGCGGCACGTGTTGTCATCACAAAATTCGGCCGCAGCCAGATGCACTCACCTTGCTGGCAGACACCTGTTGAAGTTGTTGCAAACGAAACTGCGAATGTAGACATCGGAGGATACGGGGTGTCCGTTTCCGGGTTTGCAACGGTCGACAGGCAACCGGAATTCGAAGTTGACTGGACGCTGAACGAGCCACCGACGATTACCTTGCGACAACCCGATGACGGCAGCAATTCATCAAGCCGGTATTTCCGCGCGTCAGCAAACATGGACCAGTCCGGGCGATTCACGATTCCGGATATTCCTGCGGGCAGCTACGAGATTGAACTCGTTCTGAATCTGCCTCCGTCACCAAATAGTTGTGGAGCCGGAGAACATGTCGGTCGAATTCGCAGGAATTTCGATATCGAGGAGGGACGGACTGAGGCGCTGGATATCGGCGAGCTTCAAGTTGTACTCGATGACATGCTTGAGGCGGGTGAGGTGGCTCCGGATTTTCTTGGCGAAAACCTGACCTCCGATGCAGGGCCGATTCGCTTGAGTGACTTTCGAGGAAAATTGGTATTGGTCGATTTCTGGGCGACATGGTGCGGGCCATGTGTCGCGGCTTTGAGTGAACTCAATGATGTGCACCGGCAATTTGAAGATGAATCACGTTTCGCGATCATCGGAGTCGCGCTTGACAATAGTATCGAAGCCCCCGCGGAGTTCCTGAAGGACAAGCAATACGACTGGCATCAGGCCGGGATTCGTGGTGGATATCAGTCTAGAACCGGGCGTGAATACACGATCAAGATGCTTCCGACCAGTTTTCTGATCGGACCCGACGGAGTCATCATCGCGAAAAACCTGACTGGTGATGAGCTCATCAAGGCGATTGAGACGGCACTGGACGACGAAGAGTCTTTTGATAATGTCGGCGAACCAGCCGAGCGTTTTCCGGTCACACGATATGACGTCGAGCCGGTCCCTGGATTCATGGTCGATCCCGCCAACGTTCCTTCGGCACTGATGATAACCGGCAGCCGATGGGATACAGATAATCTTCAAAACTGTCGGCTTTCGATGCTTACGTGGAGCGGTATGGAGTATTGGTCTGTTCCGGTTGGATTTATGAGTGGAACCAGCGATGCCGGCGCACTTGCGATCGATCGCGAACGAGAGCGGTTCTACCTGCGTGAAATGGGAGACTTCGGACTAATCAAGAACAAGACGACCGCTTTCGATTTTTCAGGGCAAAGACTCTGGTCGGTTGAATACTACGGCACGCTGATGGTTGATCCGGTAACAGGTAATCTGTGGATCAGTGGCGGAGAAAATCTGATCAGCGGTGAGACCGTTGTATTCGATCCCGATGGGAATGAGATTGCATCGTGGCCGGTTCGTGGTGTCGCAATGAGCTACGACGGGTTTTCTGACAGTTTCTGGCTTGTCGGCTATGACATCATCAAGGTGTCGCGGGAGGGCGAAGTCTTGCATCGCGAAACGATTGACGGCTGGTGTTGCAGTGGTGTAGCCGTCAACTCGAATGACGGCACTGTCTGGGTGTCAGAACGCGACCATTCCGACGAAGCACGTAGTGCTTCCCAGCTGAGAAAATTGCACAATTCAGGTCGATTGCTGAAGACAGTGGCTCTGGAGATTGATCCCGCCAACGTAATGCTTGATCCGAAGACGGAAAAACTCTGGATTCCAGGCTGGGGAGGGGTCGTGACTTGTGACACTGCGGATCTGTCAATTGAGACAATTGAATCCGGACCGGCGATTCGTGCGGGGGTCAGTGAATTCGGCATCTGGGCAATCGATCAGGACGGCTATTCAATGATTGATCGTGATGCTGGCATCGTATTTGAATTTGAACACGGGCGCAACGCTGAAGCCATGGAAAGCGGCATCGAAGATCTCAAGGTCACGTTAAAGACCTTGGCGGCTCAACTTGGTGACGACCATCCGCGTGTGAAATCACAAACAGCGCAACTGCAGGTCATGGAGATGCGTTTAAGCGAGCTGGAAAGCGGTGAGGCATCACCTGTCGAAGATTACGCGATATTCATAATTCAGTGACGCCTGCAACCGCAGCTGAAACCTAGAACAGCTTTTTGATCACTACTGAAACCACAACGGCACAGACTGCTGCGCCGGCCAATGTGACTGCGGCGAGACCATACTGGCCGAAGATCAGGTAACCGATCGCAGGAAGTGTAAGAAATACGATTCCTGCCCCTGCAAAAGCGCCGAGGATACTGATACCGAGATTGCCGTCAGGCTTGATGTCGGATTCGCGCTTACTGACAGGTCCCCAGCCCGGACCATCCGGTCTGACTTTGCGGTAGAACCGGCTGAGCGTCTCGTCGGATTCCGGCGGCGTGAGCATGGTTACGATCAGCCAGACAATGATCGTAAGCAGCGCGACGATTGCCATGATGACTTCCGAAGCAAGTTCCATCTCTCCGAAAATCAACTCCGCCATCGTCAGCTTGGCCGCCTCGAGTCCACCTGCTGCCTGGCCGCCGAACAACTCGAAGTTGAAAGCGACGAAGAAAAACAGTGACGCAAGCATGGCGGAAATTTCAGACCACGAGTTGATACGCCACCAGAACCATCGGAGCATGAACACAAGACCTGTGCCTGCTCCAAGGGCGGCGAGAATTTTCCATGCTGTATCTACCGAGATGCCTTGCATGAACCATGCCGCAACGATGCCTTCCACCAGCACGAAGATCGAAAGGGCTCGAGACCAGCGGGCCAGCTGTTTTTCGTCGGCGTCTTTGAGCAGTAGCGGCTGAGCAAAGTCCCGTACAAGGTAGGAAGCTCCCCAGTTCATCTGCGTGCTGATCGTTGACATGAACGCGGCAAAAAAAGCTACCAGCATCAACCCCGCAAGCCCCGGCGGGCAGAGATCGCGCATAATCATCGGGAATCCAACGCCCGGATCGAAACTGCTGTCGGCAAGATAGCCGGCTCTCAGCTGCGGATAGATTGCCAGTGCAACGAACGAAACGATAATCCATGGCCAGGGGCGAATGCAGTAATAAGCGATCTGATACCAGAGTGTTGCCAGAACTGAATTGCGTTCGTCCTTACAGGATGCCATCCGCTGAACAATGTAGCCGCCACCTCCGGGCTCACTTCCGGGATACCAGGTTGCCCACCACTGAAGACACATCATGATCAGGAAGATATGAAGTGGCATCCACGGATTTTCGGCGCTGAAGTTCGGCAGGAATGAGAATGCTTCACTGCTGCCGTAGCTGGATTCGACTTTGCTTACCAGCTCGTCAACGCCTCCGACATACTGTACTGCGATTACGGCCAGCCAGATACAACCGGCCATTGCCAGACAGAACTGTATCGCGTCCGAAACAGCGACGCCCCACATGCCGGACATCGTGCAGTAGATTCCCACAATGGCCAGCATCCCGAGTGTTGCAAACCATGACCACTTTACGGCATCGGTCATAGACGCATCGGGGGCCGCAGCTTCCCCGGTGAAGAACACCGTTTCTTTCAAGACAGTGATCATTGCACCGACAACCCAGCCGATGATGATCGGATTGACAATCAGCGCGACGTAGCAGGCACGCAGATACCGCAGGCCGTCGGCCGCCGGTCCACCATAACGCAGCTTGATCAATTCAACGTCCGTCATCACTTCGCTGCGACGCCACATCCGCGCGTAGACGAAGACCGTAAACATGCCCCCGAGCGCAAATGCCCACCAGAACCAGTTGCCGGCGAGCCCGTTCTTGACGACCAATCCGGTCACCGCGAGCGGTGTGTCAGACGCAAATGTTGTTGCCACCATTGACGTTCCGGCAATCCACCAGGGCAGTGAACGCCCGCTGATAAAAAACTCGGAAACGCTGCTGCCGGCTCGACGAGTGAAATACAGCCCGATGACGAGTGTGAGCAGGAAGTAGCCGCCGATAATGGCGAAATCGAGTGCAGTAAGTGTCATCGCATTGGATTCGGAGGACTGTCGGAAAGATACAGCATGTTAAACCAAATGAAGCCGGTTGAGCACGGTGGTGGCTGGCTCGAAATCCGGTTAGCGCAGTGATTTGCCCGAGTTCCACTGGGAGGCGAACAGCAACGAATCAAAGGGGAACAGCACCGAAAAACAACTGTCCACAAAAATCCGAGCTTCCAAATGCGCTGAATTGCAACCCCTTACGCCACAGAAGATTTCGAACCTCACGCACGAAGCTTCGCCGGCCGGTCATGAAGGGGGCTTTGTGCCGGAATATAGTTCCCAATGTCCTCGCCAGCTCAAAAACACTTCCGGAGCCATCATGACGTATTCACCACTCGCGCCGAATTCTGTTCACAACCTGTTCTCAGGCCGCATCGAAGCACTCGGCGGAAAGATCTTGTCGTCTCACACGGGAGATGCGTGCCTTTACGCGCGTTCTACGATGCCGTTGGCGGAAAACCTTCAGGCGGGAGACCGGGTCAATGGAGGTGTGGCAATACGAATGCTCGATCATGAAGTTCAAGTCTCGCCATTCGTCTTCCGGCAGATCTGCAGAAACGGCGCAATAATGTCGCGCGAACTGGGAAGCTGTGAAATATCCGTAGATCCACTTGATCCGGGAAAGACACAGGAGGAAGTTCTTGAAGCGATCGATGCCTGCGTTCGACCGGAGGTGTTCGAAAACAACGTCTCAAATATTCGGGGTACGATCGGAAGGCCCGTAGACGCCGGTCTTGCGCTGATGGTTCTGGAAAACCGTTGGCAGCTGGGAGATCTCACAAGGCGGATATGGCACAGGCTTGTTCGGGATCGTGACCGATCAAAATTCGGTCTGATGAACGCGATTACTTCAATCGCACGCGATGAGAAAGATCCGGAAGTAAAATGGAAACTTGAACTGCTTGGCGGCAGAATTCCGACGATGCCGCTTCCCGATCTTAAAATTGAGAGCGAACCATCATCTGCTGAACTACAACGGAAACCAGCCGCGTCACGCGGGTGAAGTCATGGCCTTGCTTTGATCAGTCCAGTATTCCAGGGCGAATAATTCTGAATTGAATGTTCCGCTCCAGGGTTCGCGAAGTATTGTCGACCGAAGCCTTAATACGCACCGCGACATCAAAGTTGTCCAGCGAAGAGAAATCGACTTGTGCTGCGCAATTGCGATCAACAAACGTAAACAACCCGTTAGCGGTTTCACTGCACGAGTCGTTCAGCATTCTGACGCTGACCGGAATCCTGACCGGCGCCTGGCCGTCCGCCCGCAACCAGACATCTACGCCTTCGATCCAGTCAAATGGTCCGGTCAAACGGAAGAAGCAGCGCGGGTGCGAAGCGTAGTTTTGCGCTGGTAGTGCTGGATGATGATAGTCAACTGAGTCATCGACGAAGTCCAGCTGTACTTCGAACTCGCCGCAACCAGCCAGACCTTCAGGCGCAATAACTTCGAATACCGGCTCGGTGTCGCGAGACATTCGATGACCGGCAAATAAGACGCCTCCGACCAGTAGCGTGGGCAAAACGGATTTCCAGATTAGACCAAACATGGGTTTCTCCTTGTCGCATGGCAGGCGAGCGGAAAAATGGGTCTCAGTTATTCTTCGACGTCAGGCTGTTTCGGTTAGCAATCATTTCGTGATAATGCACTGCTTTTCTCCAAAACCCGACCGCTAGGTAGTGGATACCGACGTTGATTGCTAGCTGAAAGCGTTCCCGGGCCCCGTGGCTTGATCGACAGAAATCGTGTCGCAGGAACTGACCTATCGCCGGACAGTTGCGCACACTGTGTCACAAATGTGCGGATCCAAAGCTCAGAGACAGACCTATGCGAAACAGACCTATGCGAAACAGACCTATGCGAAACAGACGTAGTGCGCTGGACCGCAGTAGCAGGTGCGTACAATCGTAGCGCGCTTGAGAAGGAACGGCTGGCGGTTAAGCCGCGCAACAAGAAGTAAGAAATCAACAGGCAACGGCTGTTCCGAATATCAGGGTCAGCCATGCAGACGGTCAGGGCTGCTGATCGAAAATCAGACCTGAAGAACACCGGTCCGGAATGGCTCTTCAGGAACGTGGCGGGTGACGATGCGTAGTGAGTCGATTAGTACGTTGCGGGTATCTGACGGATTGATAATGCCATCAACCCACAGACGGCCTGCTGCGTAACGGATATCTGTTGAGGTGTCGTAGGCCGATTCTACTTTGTCACGAAGCGCCTCAAGCTCTTCGGTGTCAGGCTCCTGCCCGGCACGCTTGAGGGCGGCGACGTTAATATCGAGGATCGTTTTGGCAGCCTGTTTTCCGCCCATGACGGCATAACGTGCGTTAGGCCATGCAAAGATGAACCGCGGGTCAAAGGCTTTACCGCACATCGCGTAATTGCCTGCACCGTAACTGCCGCCTGTGATAACGGTGATCTTCGGGACACGGCTGTTCGAAATGACGTTTACGACTTTTGCTCCTGCCCGGATGATGCCCGCGTGTTCGCTGTCCTTGCCCACCATGAATCCCATGACATCCTGCAGGAAAATAATCGGAGTCCAGGTCTGGTTGCAATCCATGATGAAGCGGGCTTCTTTGTCAGCGCTGTCGTGGTAGATCACGCCGCCGAACTGCATGCCTTCTTTCTTATTCATGACGACGGTGCGCTGGTTGGCAACGATTCCGACTTTGAAGCCGCCGATCCGCGCGTATCCACAGACAATCGTTCCGCCATAGTCCGCCTTGTATTCCTGAAAGGAGGAGGCATCGACTAGGTAGCTGATCAGGTCACGGACGTCGTATCGCTGCTGTGCGTCCATGGGGATTTCATCATAAATGTCTTCAGCTGGTTTTTCCGCTTCCACTGAATCCTGCATTCCGAACACGGACGCAGTGTCATCAGGAGGAAGAACTTCGACCAGTTCTCTCAGCCGGTCGATGGCTGCATCATCGTCGGGTTCTTTGAAGTCAATGGTGCCGCTGATTTCCATGTGCATGGTCGCGCCGCCGAGGTCTTCGTGTGATACCTCCTGACCGATTGCGCTTTTCACAAGCGCGGGGCCGGCAAGGTACAGCCCGGACCCTTCTGTCATAATCAGCTTGTCACAGAGAACAGGCAGATATCCGCCGCCGGCGACACAGTTGCCCATGATCGCCGCGAGTTGAGGAATGCCCATCGCTGAAATAACAGAGTTGTTCCTGAAAATCCGTCCGAAGTCGTCCTCGTCAGGGAAGATTTCGTCCTGAAGTGGAAGAAAGACACCTGCTGAATCGACCAGGTAGATCAAGGGAACGCGGCAGTGCATTGCGATCCGTTGTGCGCGCAGGACTTTCTTGCAAGTCATTGGAAAAAACGCGCCGGCTTTGATGGTTGCGTCATTGGCGATGATCATCACCGTTCGGCCGGATACCTTTCCGAGTCCGCAGACGACGCCGGCCCCGGGAGCGCCGCCCCATTCGGTGTACATCTGCCAGCCGGCCCACCGGCCCACTTCCTGCCAGAACGAACCTGGATCGAGTAGCTTTTCGATTCGTTCGCGCGCCGTCAGTCTGCCCTTCTTGTGCTGCCGTTCGATTGAGCGTTCGCCGCCACCAAGTCCGATTTGTTCACTTTCGGTATCGAATTCAGAAATCAGATTTTGCCAGGACATATTCAGGAGCAGCTTTCTCGGTTTTCACAGTTGAGCATGTCAGCCCAACGTTTGAACAGAAACAGGTTTGAACAGGAACAAAACAGTTTTGGAAATGCCCGAAATCGAACTCTTCCAGTGGATAACGTAGTCTGAAAATGTACTCTGCCAACAAACAGACAATGTGCACACAAATGGCAGTGCTTCGCTTGAAGCACTGCCTTATTGCGGTTCATCAGAAGCCTGGGACAGCCTACTGAGGTATTTCGTCTTCCTCAGGAACAACGACCCAGTCCCCGGAGAAGTCAGTCTTCATCCAGGCCTTGGCAACTTTGTTCATCTCTTCGTCGAAGTTGACTTTCAGGTCCTCGAACCTGGAAGCGTTTCGCTTGAGAGCCAGTCGCATGTACAGCATGCCGGTCTCGACTTCCTTCTGCTTCACCGGTTCCGGAATGGTTCCATTAACCAGCAAAGCAGTCAGTCGCGAATAAACACAGCTGGCCATGAACAGTTCAGTCGCGATGTCGCCGAGGCGGGCCTGAATCATCTGTTGATCGAGAATGCCTTCACGGTGCTTGATCAGTGCCATTTCAACGGCACGCGCGAATTTACCGATCTGGCGACCGATGCCATTGGCAAAGAACCGCAGGTGCTCATGTTTGACCGGCAGTTTGGCGGATGTCTTGATCAACTTGTAGGCCGTCCACGGAGCAGACTGGATGCTCTCGAGATCTTTTCCGACGTGGCGGAAGCCGACTGCAGCAATGAAACACCGCAATACATCGTTTGCGCCTTCGCCGATCATGTTCAGACGCGAGTCGCGCATCATTCGCTCAAACGGCTGGTCAGTAAAGAAGCCTTTTCCGCCCCAGACCTGCAGGCAGTCATTGGTGATTCGCCAGAGCATGTCACTGGCGAATACCTTGATCATGGCGGTTTCCACCATGAAGTCCTCAGCGCCGGTATCAATCAGAGCAGCCGTGTGATAAGTGGCACTTTCCATTGCATAGGTGTCGGCGGCGGCTTCAGCAATTTTGGTTCGTACCATCTCGAAATCGCCCAGCGGCTTGCCGAATTGAATCCGCGTCTTGGCGCGGGCAATCATACGCTCCAGTGCGTATTTTGCGGCGCCGGTGCAACATGCTCCGAAGGTTGTGCGACCGAAATCCAGAACCGTCAGAGCGACTCGCAGACCTTTGCCCTTGGGGCCGAGGATGTTCTCTTTCGGGACGAACATGTTGTTGAACTTCAAACGTCCGGTCGCCGTTCCGCGGATTCCGCACTTGTCCATTCGTTCTTCGATGACCTGAAAGCCCTGCATGTCAGGCGTCACAAGGAACGCGGTGATCTTGCCGTCGGGAACGGCTTGATCGGGGGTTCGTGCCATCACGGTCAGAACGTCAGCGATACCACCGTTTGTGATCCAGCGTTTTTCGCCGTTGATGATGTAGCCTTTTCCATCCGGTGAAGGCTCTGCACGGGTTCGCACGTTGCTGGCGTCTGAACCTGCGAGTGGTTCGGTCAGGGCGAAGGCAGCCATTTTTTCGCCACGGGCCATCGGCTTCATCCACTGCTCTTTCTGCTCGTCAGTTCCGAACAATTCAAGAGCACGCAGGCCGATTGAATGGTGAGCGTTCACAAAGACGCCCGTCGAAGCGCAATGTCCGCCGATGATTTCCATTACCCGGCAGTAGTTGAACTGACTCATTCCGAGTCCGCCGTATTCCGGTTTGATCGTCATTCCGAGAACGCCGAGTTCGCCAAGACCCTTGATGACAGAGTCAGGGATCAGTGAATCGCGGTCGATTTGAACCGGATCGATGTTGTCGCGGCAGAACTCTTTGACCCGTTCAACCATTTCGTCGCCGGCCTTCTGAGCCGCGTGGGGAAGTTCCGGGAACGGAATAACGGATTCCTCACGGAAGCGCCCGAAATATAGATCCTTTGCAAAGCCTTCTTTTTCCTCGCCGGAAAAAAGCAGCTCTTCTACCTGTTCCAATTGCTTCTTCTGCAAATCGGTAAGTGTTGCGCTCATCGGGAATCCTGTTTTACGTGGTTTTCAATTTCAATACTGACGTCTTTGCGGAACTCATATGGCCGCCGTTGCGGGGCGCCCGGGCTCTGAAATCGGCCGGGGCAACTCCCTCAATTCCGGAGTCCGCATTTCCTACGCAAAAAGAGCGCAGCTTGCGACTCGTGAACGGTGACAGACCGCAGTTGTAAAGCGAGGCATGGTCGCGGCGTCTGTCGCGGGAAGAGTTCGAGCGAACGTCTTAGACGATTAAACGTCTGTTCGGCTGATCTCTGCCAGAACGATGTGCAGGAGATCCTGGCGGCCGTGACCGCGACGCCCAAATTATGGTCATTTCGGCCATTTTTTCAACGAGTCAAACTGCGGGAATTTTGCTGCTACACCGAAGCAATTCTCATTAATCAGCTTGAGCAAGGTGTCGCGTTTGAGCATGCAATTCGGGAAAGCGGGGGCTCTGCAAGACTTAAGGCGAACAGCACCAAAAGGAGACATTTTTCGATTACGGCAAGTGACCGGTGGCCAGTTCGGGAGGAGGAGTCGCCAGGAAGGCAGACGCTTTTGGCCGGTTATTGTGGCTCTTGCAACGGGAATCCTGCATTCTGAAACTGTCGCCATTGCAGCAAAGTCCGGATGCAGGCTCGCCAGCCAGTTCGCCGACTGACAATATCTACGTGATTGCATACGATATGGGGCTGATTCCGGCTGCGGCCCGGTTCCAAGTCCGCCTATCTGGAAGGTCCGTCGAGCGAGGCGGCTGAGGACAAGCGTCCCTTCCTCGAATATCAAATACCCAACAGGACATATTCATGGCTAACTCGTACATCATTTCCGGGGTTCGTACTCCAATTGGAGCGTTTCTTGGAGGCTTTAAATCATTCTCGGCGACTGATCTTGGTGGTGTGGTCGTCAAGGAATCCCTTTCCCGCGCCGGAGTCGGACCTGAACAAATTGATGAAGTCATCATGGGCAACGTCGTGCAGGCCGGCGTCGGACAGGCACCTGCAAGGCAGGCGGCACTCAAGGGAGGATTGCCATCGTCAATTGCTGCAGTGACTGTCAACAAGGTTTGTGGCTCGGGACTCAAGGCAGTCATGATGGCCGACCAGGTGATACGTTGCGGTGACGCGACTCTGATCGTGGCAGGCGGCATGGAGAACATGTCCGCTGCTCCGCATTTGATGCACGGAATTCGCAACGGAGTAAAGCTTGGCGACGCCAAACTCGTCGATGCCATGGTCGCAGATGGATTGACTTGCTCGTTTGAAAAATGCCACATGGGTATGCACGCCGAACACATCGCGAACAAGTTCGACGTTTCACGCGAAGATCAGGACCAGTTTGCACTGACCAGTCAGCAGCGGGCAGCGAAGGCGATGGAAGATGGAGTGTTCGCCGACGAGATGATCGCGGTGACTGTACCCGGACGTCGAGGCGATACGGTAGTTGAGGCAGACGAAGGGCCGAGACCGGATTCGACCATCGAAGGTCTCGCCAAGCTTCGACCGGTCTTTGACAAGGAAGGGACTGTTACCGCTGGAAACGCTTCTATCCTTTCAGATGGCGCTGCTGCACTGGTTGTTGCCAGTGAAGAGGCCGCGGCGTCTGCTCCGTGGAAATTCAAGATTCTGGCTCATCATACCTCTGGAACCGAGCCGAAAGACCTGTTCATCGCTCCGGTCGCGGCTGTGCAGGGCGCGCTGGAAAAAGCAGGTCTGTCTGCTGACGATGTAGACCTCTTCGAAATCAACGAGGCTTTCGCAAGCCAGATGGTCGCCTGTTTAAAGGAACTGAACCTCGATCAGTCGAGAGTGAACATCTACGGCGGCGGCATATCGATCGGTCATCCGATCGGAGCCAGCGGCGCAAGAGTGCTGGTGACTCTGATTCACGCTCTGCTACGAACCGGTGGTTCTACAGGTGTTGCCAGTCTATGTCTCGGTGGCGGCAACGCGGTCGCCATGGTCATTCAAAAAGCCTGACATCGCAATGCGATTGTCTTACTCAAATAAATACCAAAGGTTGAACGATGGACTCTCTTTTCGTTGATATTGCTGACTACGTACACAATTCAGAAGTCGAAAGCGAACTTGCTTACAGCACCGCGCGGCACTGTCTGATGGATTCACTGGGTTGCATGTTTCTTGCTCTTGAACATCCACAGTGCCGGAAGATGCTGGGTCCGATTGTGCCCGGGGCCGAAATGGCAGGCGGGTGCCGCGTGCCCGGAACCAATCTGGAACTCGATCCATTCAAGGCTGCATTCGATATCGGGGCCCTTGTTCGATGGCTTGATTTCAATGACACATGGCTGGCTGCAGAGTGGGGGCACCCTTCTGACAACCTCGGTGCAATTCTCGCCGTTGCCGACTATCAGAACCGGGTAAAAGGCGAATCATTCACCGTTCGCGACATTCTGACGGCAATGATCAAGGCTCATGAAGTACAGGGTATTCTCGCACTGGACAATGCATTCAACCGCGTCGGCCTTGATCATGTTCTTCTGGTCCGGATCGCGAGTACTGCGGTGGCGTCAAAGATGCTTGGCTGCAACTACGACCAGACGATCAACGCGGTTTCAAATGCGTGGTTGGACGGTGGTGCGTTGCGAACCTATCGACATGCACCGAATACCGGATCGAGAAAAAGCTGGGCTGCCGGTGACGCGACCAGCCGCGCGGTGAGACTTTCACTGATCGCACTTGCCGGCGAACAGGGGTATGCGACGGGGATGTCAGCCAAAGGCTGGGGCTTCTCTGACGTGCTGTTTAACAGCCAGCCGGTTACATTGCGTCAGCCCCTGGGAACCTACGTGATGGAGAACATTCTGTTCAAAATTTCATTCCCGGCTGAATTCCATGCTCAGACCGCTGTCGAGTGTGCACTCACGCTGCACGAAAGTGTGAAAGACCGGGTCGACGAGATCGAGCGCGTTGAAATGCAGACCCAGGAACCCGGCGTCCGGATCATTGACAAGAAGGGGCCGCTTAACAACTTTGCCGATCGCGATCACTGTCTGCAGTACATGGCCGCTGTCGGGTTGATCTTCGGCGAATTGACTGCTGATTCGTATGTTGATTCGTTTGCGGCTGACCCGCGCATCGACGCGCTGCGGGAAAAGATGGTCGTCAGCGAGAATGAATCCTTTACAACGGACTACTACGATCTGGAAAAGCGGGCGATCGGAAACAGTATTCAGGTCTTCTTCAACGATGGCAGCTCAACCGATCGAGTTGAAGTTCAATACCCGGTGGGTCACAGGAACCGCCGCGAAGAGGGAATTCCGATTCTCGAAGCCAAGTTCCGCGATGCGGTAGGTCGGGTTTTCGATGAAAGCCAGGCTGCGTCGATCGCAGAAGCATTCGCAGATCACTCGGTACTCGACAACATGTCGGCAGCTGACTTTGCCGGTTTGTTCGTTAAGGAATCGGCTGATGTCGGCGCATTGATGGCCTAGTTGTGTATCAGGTGGCCATAGATGGTGCGGGCATAGATTGCATAGCGTTGCGGCGATCAGTCTGTCGCAACGTTTTCCGGCCACATCGAATAGGGATTGATGCAGAGGTTGGCGTTGAAGTAGCGCGGGTCATCTGTGACTTCTACGCCGACCCAGTCGGGCGTTTCAAAAACCTCGTCTTCGGAGGTCAGTTCGATCTCTGCGACGACAAGCGGTGCGTTGTCTCCGAAGAACTCGTCTACTTCCCAGATGTGATTCGCAAGCGGAATGTTGCGCCGGTATTTCTCGATCAACGGACCCTCACATAGCTTGAGCATGGCATCGGCGTCCGAAACAGGGACCGGATACTCAAACTCATCACGTGACATCATCGATGTCAGGCTCTTTACGGTCAGCCACGCCGAGTCGCCTGCGATCCGGACTCTTACGACGCGGTTCTTGTCCGTGCTGAGGTAGCCCTGCCGGAAAAGCACAGGTTCCGCACTTTTCCAGCCGTCTCCACAGACGAGAAACTTTCTTTCAATTTCAACTGCCATGTATCACCGTCTTCGTTGCAGCGCCAAATCTCCTCGCGAACGTACTTCCACTTATTGAGTGATTTCGTGGAATCAGCTGTCGTTGCCAATGTAGCTGGCCGATTGTGTCTCGCCACCGCTTTCAAGATCAAAACTGCGGATAGTCCAGATGGAGGCTTCGACTGGAAGGTCCTCAAGAACCGCCGGGAACAGTCGGGAGTCCCGGGTGACCTCACCACCGAATACGGGTAAGCCGTACATGTTGGTATGAACACTTTCAACTTTGACGGGAATCACTTCCCGTGCTTCCCCACGCCAGCCCACAACACCGATTGTCAAATCACTTGACCCCGGATCGGCGTTGTAGCTTTCGAGAGCCGTCATCAGCTCTTTCACGAACTCCCGGGCTCGTTGATACTCGAATTGTTCGGTTTCGATTTCGGCTTCGGAGTAGTTGTCCAGGTGCATCCACGTGGTCAGCGATTCCGGGCCGAATCGAGAGACGCGCTGTTCCATGACAGCCTTGACACGCGGCCACGCCATTGAGTCCACGTTGTCATAGATCGCCATGTATTTTTCATTCTCAAGTGCGGCAGCAATGTTGAAAGCCGTTTCTTCAGCCGTCTCGCCTTGAAATGGATCGTAGACGACGTGGATGTGCAACTGATGCGTGTGTTCATTGGTTGCAACCTGGTCGTCATTGACTGCTCGGGACAGCGAATCCGGGTCAAAAGGGTGTCTCGGGCGCACGGCCAGCGCGACGCTGAAGTTGTCAGATTCCGCAAGCCAGGCGGATGTGTTGGTCGCCTGATCCTCCAGTTGCGAGACTTCGATGCCTTGAAATCCCCCGGATTCCAGAAGTGATTTGATAGTCGCTGAATCGTAGCCGGGATCGCCGGAAAGCAGGATCTGCAATCTGTATTCGTCGCCGGTTCTGAAAACCGGAATTGAACTTGGATAGAGCGAATACTGTTCGTGTCGGGCTTCTGAGAGCAGGTTCGCATCGACGTCAGGGTCACCGAGAAACGGAGACGATTCGTACGAGCTGGCGATCAGACGTTTGAAGTTGCTTTCATCCTCTCGGAGAACGGCCAGCAAAAGAAGCAGCGAATTGTCACCGAGTTCACTGTCAGCACGCGAGGCCAGCCGGTTTACAAGTTTACGTTTGGAATCAAGTCGGCCTGCACGAACTACAGCACGGACAATCATCGGGAAGGGAGTGGAGTCGAGGTCGTAGGATCCCGCAATCGGCATCTGGTCCAGTCGGTTGGCTTCTGCGTAGCTGATAACCTCTTCGTAGGCCTCGTTGTCAAACAGGCGCTGTACTTCAAATGCGTATTCATTGACTGATAGCGACTTGCTTTTTAAAGATGCGATCACGTTTGCCAGATTGATAAGCCCCTGCTCATCTCCCCGCGATGCAAGTTCAGATTGAATTCCGTAGGCCATGAAATCAGTTGGCATCGTGCGCAGAGCGTCGGACATGTTGCCGTTTGATTCTGCAATCTTCATCAGAAGGCTTCGGAACTCAAAGGTGGCGTATGAGTACTCTTCCGGATCAAAAGTGTCATCGGCAATCAACTCCTCAAGATACTCCTGCGCGACATCAAGTTCGCCGTCTCCGTATGCCAGTACAGCATCGAGCAGCAGCCGGTTTTCGAAATCGACTTCGCTGATATCCAGAATCGCCTGCATACCCTCAAAATCGTTGCGCCCGATCATGTAATAAGAGAGGTAGTCCAGACGGTCTTCGTCATCCTGATAGATTTCGACGACATCATTGATTTCCATCGTCATATAGCGGCTGCGGGCGAGCACGCGTACGGCATACTCGCTGACCCCGCTGTCGTCGATTCCATCCTCTTCATAGTCTCTGGCAGCAGCTTCGAGGTAGGGTATCGCTTCTGCGAACATCTCCCTGCCGGAAAACGAAAGGCCGGCATAGTAGTTTGCCGTTGGATCGTCCGGTTCCTCCGCCAGAAACTTCATCGCAAAGTCATTGAGAATTTTCCCATCGATGAAGTCGTCGTTGTAGAGCTGGTCCAGTTGAGCAAACGCGACCTGGGAATCAACGATTCCGGAGACTCGATCCATCAGATCATTGTCAGCCGCAAAGTAGAACAGTTCGTAGGCGGCTGCGTCATCGTACCGGTCGATTTTCAGCGGTGCTGTGAGAAGAGCAAGTGCCTCGTCCAGTCTGCCCTGCGTTTCAAAAAGCGCGAGCCTTGCTGTTCGCGTAGCATCGAGTTCGCTTGCCGTCCGATCGAGGTGATCGGAGACCTTCTTGATATAGGTGTCTATTCCAAACGAGTTTTCAAAATTGCTGATCAGTTCATAGTAGAGGGATTCCGGATCAAAACAGTTGTCGGCAAATTCGAATGCCTGCCGGACTTCGGCATCAGTTCCATTGACGACAACTCTGCTGACGTGATCGCCTGCCGGCGTGTCGGGAAACCGCTCCATAATGTCGAGTCTGGTTTTGACTTCGTTGGCTGTATCGTGAAGAAGCTGGTAGCAGCTCGCAGTTTGTTCGCGCGATTTCAGCATCGGCCCGACAGCATTTTCATAGCGCTGGAAATAGGCCAGAGCTTGTTCGTAATTCCCGTAGTCCATTTCGTTGGCAGCGAGTTCAAGCAGGATCCCGGGAGTCCGGTCTGCGTTCTGAGCCGACAGCAGGCATTGCCGTTCACCTTCAAGATCGCCCAGTTCTTCCCAGCGGTGAGCGATATCCAGCAAGAGTTCGTTGCGGAGGTACGGCGGATAGGGCAGGCGTTCGATTCTGCGCAGGCGCGATTCATTGCGGGCAAAGTCAAACGACTCCGCGGCTTCGAGCATGGCCTGGTCAAAATTATTCGAGATATCGACGTAGTCCGAGTAGGCGCCTGACTCCCGATCGGTGGACCCGATCAGGACTGCCGTTTCGTAGCTGTCCCTGACTCCGTAGTCGAGTGGTTCCCAGTCATAGATCAACCACGAGCCGTTTTCAGGTGTCAGCCAGAACCGTTGCGGCATGCAGTAGAAATCATCGTCGGAGGTGACAACGTAGATCAGTCGCTCTGAGGGGTATCCGGCAACCTGTTCAATTTTGTAGATCGTGAATTCATCAAACGAGACCGGCCCCAGCACACGACTGGTCGTAACCTCCATCAGCTCGCTGTTGCTGGTTAGCCTTGCGAGTCCTGAAATGAAGCCGCTGTCACGCATCTCCCGTACATACTTCGCGGCGTCAAAAAGAGACTTGAAATCCTCGGAACCACTCTGGTCTGCGACGGTTGAAAGCTCGAAAAAGAAGCCCGTAATCGATTCGAGGTCAGCGTGGTACTCAAGTGGACTGCCGGAAAACGTGTTCGATGCTTTTTGAAACTTATCGGGTTCCGGTTCTTCGAATCCGTTGTTTCCTGCGATCTGATCGGCCTGAGGATCGGCGGGTTGAGCGCCTGGCGGCAACGATCGGGTGAAAATGAAAACCGCAGCGATAAGGCCGACTGCCATCAGCCCCAGAACACCGAAGATCAGTCCTGCAATCAGCAGTGTGCTTGGTCCGGAAGGGCCGCGGTTAAAGTCATGCTGAGGAACCTGTTGGCCGGAAGGATTCCAGGCGTGCTGCTCTCCAGGTTTGAGGAACGCGGGTTGTTTGAAGCCGGCGGGGCTTTGACCGGGAGTCCGGGGATCAACCGGTTTGCCGGTTGGCTGAGAAGGGTCATTGGGCGGGCGGAATTGTCCGGGATCCTGTGACATCAAACTGCTCCGTTTGTCGGGAAGACGAGAGATTCGACAAGTTTCAAGCAAAAACCCGTTTGATCAAGTCGCGCCATTTTAAGGGCATGACTTCATCAAACGGGTTCAGTTTATCGTAATCAGGCGACTGGAGTAAAAGACTGATCTCGTTATTGAGTTGACCAGCAGTATTTGACTCGCAGTGTTCGGCTCACAGTGTTTATGAGCGCTGCCGCTGATCGTACAGGTAGCAGTCTTACAGGTCGAGAGCCTTGATGATCTCGGCTGCACCGGGAGTCATATTGCGAAGTTTAACGGCCAGAGCTTCACGTTCAGTGCGCGTTGCGTTGGGGACCTTCTTCTTGATTTTCGTGACTTGTTCCCGTCTTTTACGACGGCGTCTCAATTCTCTGCGCCGTTCACTACCTGGCATCTCAAACTCCGTAATATTTTCAAAGTACTAATCTGTCGGATCGGTAAGTCTACTGCAACAACGGTATTCGGGCAATGTTCTATCCTGCCCGTTTCCGAGGCCCTATCTGGTTCAACGACAATCGCTTGCGCTCAATTGAGCCTTGTGATGTTGGTTATGCGTTTGTCGAATGATTTGTCGCCGGAGCAGAGTTTGGCTAGTTTCTTGTCGAGGGGATATCCGGGAATCAACAGGAGAATTCGATGAGAGTCCTAGCTGTATTTGCAATCCTGCTGACGTTTACAGGTTTTTGTCATGCTCAGGAGTTCAAAGATCCAGTTCGTATTTTCGCGGGAGGCGAACCAGTCGATACAGATATCGGGCACGCGGCTCCTTATATGTACGACTTTGACGGTGACGGAGTCCGTGACCTGCTGGTAGGTCAGTTCGGACAGGGGATTCTGACCATCTACAGAAACACCGGAACCAACAGCACGCCGGAGTTCGCCGCAGGTTTTGAATTCATGGAGGGCAGTGAAGACGGTCGTGTTCCGACCGGGTGATGTGTCGGATTTACTCCACAGGTTGTGGACTTGAATGGCGACGGCAATATGGACATGCTCTCGGGCTCATGGCCCGGAGAATTGTTCTGGTTTGAGGGACACGGCGACGGCGATTTCTCAGCTCCCGTCATGTTGCAGGATAAAGAAGGCAACTACATCAACATTGGTGGTGGCATCGAAGAATCAGAAGATGGTATTTCGATCACAGGGAACGCCGACTTTGAGGAAACAGAAGATGGTGTCTTCGCCATTTATCATGGGGAGCGAATCGAAAGCACCGCGGCCAGGCCGGTTTCTATTACCGGTACTGCGTCCGTTGTTCACGCGGTTGACTGGGACGGAGACAAAGATCTTGATTTGCTTGTTGGTGATATTGGCGGGTCTGTCTATCTGATACCCAACGAGGGTTCTATCACTGAGATGTCGTTCGGTGCTGAAGTTCAACTCGAAGGTGGCGGTGCTGCAATCCGGGTGCCCGGCGGGGATGCTGGTCCGGTTGCCATCGACTGGGATGGAGACGATGACTTTGACCTGGTCGTAGGATGTGGTGACGGAAGCGTCGTCATGTACCGCAACGACGGCACGCAAAGCGAACCGGTGCTTTCAGAGGCTATCGAACTTGTTGCCGCCGGCGAAATCGAATACGGCCCTGAGGCCTCGCGGGAAGCTGTGCGCGGAATTCGGGCGAAGGTCTGCGTTACCGACTTTAATTCCGATGGAACACTCGACTTGTTACTTGGAGACATTTCGAACCTCGGCCATGACCTTTCCGGACTAAGCAACGAAGAGCAAGCGGAGATGGAAACGGCTCAGGAAGAGATGAATGAGCTCAACGGGCAGTATCGTGAACTAGTCCAGAAGATCATTGGTCCCGACCGCGTCACTGAAGAAGATGAGCTCGAAGAAGTCCGTACGGAGCTGATGGAGGTTCAGGGGCGGATGGGTGAATTGCGCGCCGTCATGCCTGAAGAATACAGCACTCACGGATGGGTCTGGTACTTTGAGGGCACGAGTTCGTCAGAAGCTTCGACGAATTCGGGCGAATAGCTACGCTGAAAGGCATAGGCTGAAAGAAAGCAGAAACGGGGTGCCGTCAGGACGGCTCCCCGTTTCAATTCTTTTGAGGTACTGTGCACGTGATGTATTGAGAAGAGTGAACCTCGCGGGTTCGCCTTTGCTTTACACTCGCGTTCCTACCCGTTTTCTAGTGATGTGACGCTTCCGCGGTTATTGCAACGAACTCAGCGTAGCGGTTGATCGACTTTTCGATCTCGGCTCCGGTGTCAACATACCTGAGCGTCGCGCCTCCGTTGGCACTGGCCTTGAGAGTCCCGGTTGCGTTGACCGTCGCAATGCCGCCGCCGTTGACTTGAATTTGCGTATCAGCAGTTACGAGGTCACGTGCACGGAGAAGTCCGCCGCCCGAAACTACCACTTCGTGACTTTCAACAGTCCCGTCAATCGAAACGGATCCGCCACCGCTGACACGGGTGACGATTTCGTGAGCCTGCACGTTAGTCAGGTTGATTCTCCCGGCACCGTTGCAACGGATGATGATGCGGTTGGCTGTCACTCCATCACGGGTCACAGGATTGTCCCATGAAGACGTGATTGTGATTTCATCAGGCGTGTCAGCCGAGGTGCTGCCCGTTGCCGATGTATGTGTTTCGCCATCTGAGGGGAGAAGCACTTTGTCGATGACATGGATGATCCCGTTGTCAGCTTCCACATCGTTGGAAATCACATTTGAATCGTTAATGGACAATCTACCATCGCGAATCGAAACGGTGACGTTCGGGCCGGCGAGAGTCTCAGCGAAACCGAGTCGGACAGCTTCGCGAGCCGTGACTTTTCCGCTGACTACGTGGTACTTGAGAATCGTTGCGAGCTGGTCTCTGTTTTCAGGCTTGAGAAGCGATTCCACGGTTCCTTCGGGAAGTGCAGAAAAGGCATCATCAGTCGGAGCGAAAACGGTGAGCGGTCCGTCGCCTTTGAGGGCGTCAACCAGTCCGGCGGCTTCGGCGGCAGCGAGCAAAGTGTTGAAACTACCGGCTTCTGCGGCGACGCCGACGATTGAATTGTCATCTTCCGGAGGAAGCAACACGCCGTCGATGACGTGAATGATGCCGTTGGAGCATGAGATGTTACGCGCAGTCACCATCGAATCGTTTACGCTTACATCGTTTCCATCGCGCACGAATCGGACTTCGTCGCCCTGCAGCGTTTCTGCTGATCTGATCGGATGCGAAGGCGGATGGTCCGCGATCGTAATTTCACTCCCGATTACGTGGTACTTCAGGATTGCCGCAAGTGCCTCACGGTTTTCGGGTTTGCGCAATTCATCCAACGTCCCCTCGGGAAGTTTTTCAAAGGCCGCATCAGATGGAGCAAAGACGGTGAATTCACCGTGACTGCCCAGGGCGTCATCAAGGTCGGCCGCTATGACCAGACTTACCAGGGTGTCGAATGATCCGTTGGCGGCAGCGGTCGTCAAAATGTCATCGTCAGCAAAGGCAATCAGCGGGCAGACCAGCAGGATCGCGATAGCTAGAAAAGAGCGTTTCATGTCTCGTCCTTAGTTTTTGAGTTGGAAAACAAAAGCATCCGGCCGGGATGTCTTTGGTTCCGAAAGGCAAGGACAAATGGATTCAGGGAATTGCCGGAAAAATTTTCCCGCAAAACTCTAACGTTAGAACGCTGGCATAAAACAAATCAGCCGCGAGCTATCGGGCACGGCCGTGAGTTGTCGGGCAGGGCCGTGAGTTGTCGGGCAGGGCCGTGAGCTATCGGGCAGGGATTAGAGGACGCAATTCGGCGATCAGAAACGCGCTGCCGGTAACACAGACAAAGTCATCCGGTGCCGAAGTTTCGCAGGTGCGATTCCACGCGGCAGCGGGATCGGCAATCACATCGATTCTGGTTGCGAGGTTCATCTGATCACGCAATCGAGTTGCGATTGCTTCGAGTTCTTCAGGCTCGCGGCTGCGTGGATTGGTGGTGTATTTTGTGATAACGATCTCATCGAATTGCCCCGTCAATAGTCGCAGCATTCCGGTGGCGTCTTTCTCACGACTGATTGCGATCAGCAAAACGCGTCGTCGTGCATTCTGCCATTGCTGTAAACCATGGGCGGCCTCGACCAGCGCAGAAATGGACGCAACGTTGTGAGCCATGTCGAGAATGACCGGCGGCTTCGAGTTGATGACTTCCGTTCGCCCTGCAAGGGCTGCGCCTGAAAGACCATCTGCAATTTTGTCTTCGGCTATTTCAAAGCCCGATGCACGAAAAGCAATCAATGCCGCAACGGCGACGGCTGCATTAGCGATCTGGTGAACTCCCGGCATCAGCGTCCTCAGGCCTTCCAGACGGTACTCGATACCGCAGACCTTGCCGGATGTTGAGAAGCTACCGTCGTCTGCACACGCCTCGAAGTGGAAGTCTCGATCCAGTTCATAAAGCGGGGCCGATTTTTCTGCGGAGATTCTGCGGATCACTTTTGCAGCGTCGGGATTCACTGCGCCACTGATGACGGGAATCTCCGCCTTGATTATGCCTGCTTTCTCACCTGCAATCTCCTCGAGCGTGTCTCCCAGCTGGCGAGTATGGTCGTGACTGATATTTGTGATGATGGTGACAGCGGGCTGGCAGATGTTTGTCGAATCGAGCCGTCCACCAAGTCCGACTTCGATGACGGCTGCGTCAACTTTTGATCTGGCGAAATGTGTAAATGCCGAGGTTGTGATCACATCAAAGAAAGTTACCGGTCGGCGGGTTCCGGAGTCCGTGTCCCGATCCAGTTCAGAAAGATGCGGCCCAAGTAACGCCAGAAGATCACTCAGGTCGTCTTCGGGGATCAGTTCCCCGTCAACCGTCATTCGCTGTCGTACTGTTTCCAGATGGGGTGAGGTGTAGACTCCCGTTTTCATGCCTGTCGACGAAAGTACCGATCCGACCATCGTGGAAACCGAGCCTTTGCCCTTGGTTCCGGCCACATGGATTACCGGATAGGCAAGATGGGGGTTATCCAGTCTGGACGCGAGATCGATCATATTCTGCAGCTTGAAGTGGCTGCTTCCGTCGGGGATGGTGCGTTCATAGTTCAGGCGGGAATAGAGTTCGGGAAACCTCGCTTCCTCGCCCTTTGTTTCTTTCGTCAGCCTGAGTTCGGGTCGGGGCATGTGAGTTTGGAACCGGTAGGAGCAGAATGGTTACGGCTGGTCGCTAAATTCGCCCAGCATATCGGATTATGCGGCTCCATCGGCAGGTTGAACAGGTATATGCAGACATCTATTATGGTGCCTGTTGTAAAGCCGGAGATCCGCCGGATTTGTAGATCGAACGGGGGGCTTTTCCAGTCCCGACACCTTCGTGTCCCGCCTGCAAGTTTCGATCTTCCAGACTGGTCTTGATGCGCACGATTTGCAATCTGGCTCAATTGAACCAGGAAGTGGCCGGCAGCGTACAACAACTGGCGTGGTCCAGCCTGATTGGAGGTCGGTTCCGGGGCACAGGAGCATTGCTCCGGACAATCTCGGTTCAGGTATGCGGTCTCACCTTTTGGTGACATCGCTCTGAAAATCAGGCCTGAAACACCCCCGGCCCCTCGCAGCCGGACGTGACGCAGAGACAATGGTCTCCTGACAAAACTTGATCACTAGCCCGGTCGCCGGACCAGCCCGGCGGGCCGTTTATCCTTCGAGGACGAAACAGATTATGACGACTGACACCCAGGCCAAGCCCGGCAGACTCGAGCAATCGAATCCGGACTACGATCCGAATATCGTTGTCGAGACACAGAACCTGACCAAGATCTATCGTGACTTCTGGGGTCGTCAGAAGGTCCGCGCCTTGAACGCTCTGGACATGGAGATTCGCAAGGGCGAAATCTTCGGACTACTCGGACCCAACGGTTCGGGAAAATCAACAACGATCAAGTTGCTGCTGGGCCTGTTGTTCCCGACCAGCGGTCGCGCTCTGGTATTCGGAAAAGAAGCGTCGGAAGTCACCAAGAACGAACGGATCGGCTATCTGCCGGAAGAGAGTTACCTCTACAAGTTCCTGACTGCGGATGAGACTCTGGACTTCTACGGCCGGCTGTTCGACATGCCGGCCGATGTGCGTCAGCAGCGAATCGACGACCTGATCAAGAAAGTCGGTCTGCAGGGCGCGAGGCGACGTCAGCTGAAAGAGTATTCGAAAGGTATGACACGTCGTATTGGTCTGGCCCAGGCATTGATCAACGACCCCGAACTGGTCCTTCTGGATGAGCCGACTTCCGGTCTTGACCCGCTCGGTACCCGTGAGATGAAGGACATGATTCTTCAGCTCAGAGACGAAGGAAAGACCGTCGTCATGTGTTCGCACCTGCTGGCCGACGTTCAGGATGTGTGTGACCGGATCGCAATTCTTTATCAGGGCGATCTCAAGGAACTCGGTCGCGTTGACAGTCTTCTGCAGGTTGGTAACGAAACCTCGATTCGAACCACGGACCTGTCAAAAGAGGCACAGGACGAAATTCGCGAAGTCATCAAGCGGCACGGAAGTGACGTACTGTCGATGGAAAATCCGCGAACGACGCTGGAAGAGCTGTTCCTCAATATCGTCCGCGAGTCACAGGCCCGTCCCGGTCACCGGACATCCGGCGCTGCCGCAGCCAGCGGAGCAACCGCGGGTTCTGCGTCCAGCGAAAGCGGCGAAAGCAACGAAAACGAAAACAACGACGGCGATTCGTAGTTCTGTTGCCGGCTTTGAAAACAATCAGCCGGAAAGAACCAGAAAAAAAGCCTGACCGAAAACAGCCTGACCGAAAACAGCCTGACCGAAAACAGCCTGACCGAAAACAGCCTGACCGAAAACAGCCTGGAACCTGAAAACAAAGAACCATGGTAGTAGAAGCGTTTCCCAAGTATCTGGAATGGATAATCGGCGCCAGCGGACAGTTCGGCGTCATCCTTCTGGTGGCTGCATTGGCCGGAATTTTCGTAGGATTCGTCGTTTCGACGTTTCGTCACGGACCGTTTGAAGCCTTCTATGTCGTAGCTCAGGTGCTGTTTCAGGCAGTTCCTGATTTCTTCGGCACGTCGCTGCGGCGGATTGCTGCCGTTGCAAGGCTCGCGATCAAAGAAGCTTTGCGTCGCCGCGTCATTCTCGCCTCGTTCGTGTTGTTCTTTGCAACGATTATGTTCGGTGGCTGGTTCATGAATGCGGGGAGCGACCATCCCGACCGCGTGTACGTGAACTTTGTGCTCTGGGGCACTCAGATGCTTGTGTTGCTGGTCGGTGTTTTGATCAGCTCATTCAGCCTTCCCGATGATATCAAGAACAAGACGATCTATACCGTCGTCACCAAGCCGGTTCGTCCGACGGAAATCGTAATCGGTCGAATCGTCGGATTCGGCTTGCTCGGAACTTTCATGCTGGTCTTGATGGGGATCATCAGTTTCTTCTTTGTCTGGCGTGGACTGGCCCACGAACATCAGCTGGTAGGGGACTCGCAGACACTGGCATCGTTTGTTGACATTGAAGGGGATCTGTCTTCCCGCGGTCGCCGTGTCACCGAAAACGCATTTATGGAATGCGAAACGACAACCGTCTCGGGGCATAGCCACCGGATCGACCTCGTGCGCGAAATTCGCAAAGCCGGTGATCCTCCGGTGTTCATGGATAATGTCATCCGCGAGATCGAGCTTGAAGATGGTCGTGTCGAATACCATCGCCTTGTGTGTGCTCCGTTTTCCGGACATACGCACCCGGTCACCGTGGACAAGCAGGGGGACGATGCAACGATCACGATCGGTCCTGCTTCCGGATTCTTCCGCGCTCGAGTTCCGGTCTACGCGGACTCGCTGATGTTCCATGACCGGCTCGGTCAGGAAAAAGCACAGGGCATCAGCGTCGGACGTGAGTGGACCTATCGCGGCTATGTCGATGGCGGCTCATTGATGACTCCGAACACTCTCTCCAAGGCGATGTTCGACTTTGAAGGTTTTACCGAAGAAAAATTCGGCGGAGCAGAGCTTCTGCCGCTGGAAATGACTCTGGCTGTTTTCCGAACCTTCCGCGCAGATATCGAAAAGCGTGTTATGGCGAGTATCACCTTCGAGAGCATTCCTGAAGATCCGAACGCACAGAACAGGTTTGAGTCAGAGCCGATCATTTTTGAAACCAATGAATACACCGTTGAGACGCTGCCCGTGCCGAGAAAGCTGTCAGGACGCCTGATTGCTCCAAGTGGCGAAGTCGTCGAGACCGGCATCTATGACATTTTCGATGACTACGCCAGCGGCGATGGAAACCGGATACGGCTCAATCTTCGCTGTGAGGACAGAAACCAGTACATCGGCGTCGCCAGAGCCGATATCTATTTCCGCTCGAATGACGATGTCTACTGGGTGAACTTCCTCAAAGGATATGTCGGAATCTGGTGCCAGATGATGATCGTGATCGCGATGGGAGTCGCGTTCAGTACTTTCCTGAGTGCTCCACTGACGATGCTGGCTACGGTTGTGACGCTCATAATCGGTTTCAGCTCACCCTTTATTCGCGGGCTCACGGCCCCCGATTCAGTCGGGGGTGGGCCGATCGAGTCATTCTTCCGGGTTGTCACGCAGCGCAACATGATGACCGATATTGAAACAGGGCTGGCCACGACGTTAATGGAACAAACTGACAAGCTTCTTGTTCAAGGGCTTAATGCGCTTACGTATCTGGCTCCGAACTTCTCACAATTGAATTTCGCGGATTTCCTGACTTATGGATATGCGATCAACATTGACCGGATGCTTGTTGCGGTAACTATTACGATAGCCTTCGTGATGGGCCTTTCGCTGCTCGGATACTTTTCATTGAAAACGCGGGAAATCGCAAAGTGAAAAACAAAAGTTTCGTACGCAAGATTATTTACCTCGTCATCATCGGCGCATTGGTTATCCCTCTGTCGCTCATTTCCCGTCCCGCGTCGCAAGGGACGCAGCGAGATGATGAAGGTGGCAAGCTTGCGCAGCTGCGCACTGAATACAACCTCTCCCAGGCTAACCTGATGGAGATCGATCCAGCCAGTGAAACGATGAAACTGGCGACCCTCGGTCTGCGCGGAGTAGCGGTAAACGCACTCTGGATGCAGGCGATGGAGCATCGTAAGAAAGAGAACTGGGACGGTCTGGCGTCAACGCTTCAGGCCTTGATCAAAGTCCAGCCGAACTTTGTAAAGGTCTGGGAGTACCAGGCTCACAATCTGTCTTACAACATTTCAATGGAGTTCGATGACTACGAGTACCGTTATCACTGGGTGAAAAAAGGAATCGAATTCCTTGAAGAAGGGATTCCGTACAACCGCAAAGACCACCGGATGCTCGACAACCTCGGGTTCTTTACCGGGATGAAAATCGGGCGGTCTGACGAGCGGTTCCAGTTCCGTCGTATGTTCAGGGAGGACACCGACTTTCATGATTCGATGTCACACATCATCGATCCCAGTCGCTATGAAGAAGGTGACTACGGCTACGACAACTGGTTGATGGCATGGTGCTGGTACGACGAGTCCAGAAAACTCGTTTCGACTGCCGGTGTTCCACAACAGACGAGCGACGTTCTGTATTTCGCCAAGAGACCGGCTCAGCTTCGCAATGAAGCCCAGTCGCTGAAGGACGAATTCAAAACAGACATTGCGATCCAGGATATCTGGGAGCGTAGCCGTGATGCGTGGATTGATTACGGCCGGATGCAGATTACGAACTCACAGGACGTTTCGATCACGCTTGAGGGCATGATCGACTACAGCGAAGAACTTGAGCGTAAGCGGGCGGAACTTGATGCGATGGCTCCGGGGGTTCGACGTGACATTACTGAAGAATTGTTTGAACAGCTCGGCGTCTCCGAAGAGGAGCGGGCAATTCTGGATAAGCCGATCGCAGAGCGAACGGACGAAGAAGCAGCCATTGCCAACCGCCTTAACCTCCAGATCCTGCAGGAAGACAACATCATCGACGTTCGTGTGCTCAGCGAAATTCCGGAAGAGCAACGGATGGCCGGACGACGGATCGTTGACGAAATCATGGATACGATGATGCAGATGCGGTCGATCGAGCAACAGGACAGCGTTTCCAATTACCGGTACTGGCGTGAACGAACCGAGTGCGAAGCCTCGGAAATCTGCGTTCGGGCGAGGCGTGCTCTTTACGACGCACAGCAGATGGCAAAACGTTCCGTCTTCGATGATGAATACTATCTTGACCGTGAAACCGGTGAGCGACGCGTGACACAGAAGGGTGCCATCACGCTTTACGAGGAGGCGTTTGAACTGTGGCGCGAGGTTTTCGACATCAACAAGCGTATGCGAGGTGGTGAACTCGGAG
>JBCCFB010000031.1:0-33387 GCA_039029995.1 Planctomycetota bacterium | reverse complement strand
TTTGGAACAGGCGCGTCGTCAACGGTCTGGATCATCAGGTTTCCCGGTTTGATATCAAGATGCAGGATGCCGCGTTGATGAGCGTGATGAATGGCAAGGCATACTTTCTCGAAGATCCGGATCCGCTCAGTAATCGTCAATTGTCGCGCATCGCAATAACCGGTGATGGACTCGCCATCGATTAGTTCCATGGCAAAGAAAAGGCGGCCGTCCTCATCGATTCCGGCATCCAGAATCGTGGTTATATTGGGATGCTGAAGTCGCGACAACGCTTCGCGCTCCCGCATGAATCTTTCGTTGGTCAGGGCAGAATTCCCTGGCGTTGGCCGTATGACCTTGACCGCAACACGACGCTCAATCGGCTGTTCCTGGATCGCTTCATGAACAGTCCCCATGCCTCCTTTACCTATCGTCCGTACGATCTCGAAGGGACCGAGTTGAGTACCCGGTGGCAGTTCTGTGCTCAGTGCCGGCGTCGCAGGCGTCGCCATGGCAGCGTCGTGATGCAACTTTGTCGGTTCATCGAGGAGGGCATGCTGCCGCGAATCCGCTTCGACCATTTTCATTAGCTGCTTGAACAGCTTGCGATCTGCTCCACAACGAGCTTCAAGAAATCTACTCCGTTGCGTTGAGTCGGAGAATTCCAATGCTTCGTGAAACCACGCCTCAACTTCTTTAATTCCGGGCATTGTTCTATGTCGTTTTATGGTTGCTGGCATCACCCTGGTAGTTCATGCGCCAACGAGTCACAGCGGCCGTCAAAAAAATCCTGCTTCTTTGAAGGGTACCCGACTTCGATGTCGCATGAGCTATCGAAGCGAAAAGACGCCTATTCCTCAAACAGATTCTAGGAGTTCAAAGATGCAATATCGAGGCAGAGATTTGCGGTACGGTTACTGCGTGGCCGTTCTGGTCCTTTCACTGGCCATTGGCGGACAGACTTCAAAAGCTCAGGAAGCCGGCAACGCTGGCACCTCTGAAAGAGTTGTCGAGTCAAACGGGATGGAGCTCCGGATGTCGTTCACGAATCCGGATGGAACACCAGCCACAACGGAAAACGGTCGATTACAGATCATCCAGATTCAGGATAACAATGCGCAACCAAATCAGTTCGAATTGCAATTCCAGGGAGCTGACGGGCGCAATCTGTTCACTGTTGAGCCAGACAGTGCGGAATTGGAACCGACGACGATGCGACAAACTCGAATCGGAGATTATGCGACCGATGGAGTTCTACTGGCCGGGGACATGTGGCGATCAATGGAGCAGTGGGGTGTTGCGGGGATGCTTGGCTCTATCAAGCTTGCCACAATCATACCTGGCCAGAGCCCCGAGGCATTTGCAGAAGCAAACGATGTTGAGCTAAGGAATCTTGAGTTACTCAACCCGCTGGTGGAGTTTTCTGCGATTCGATCGGAGACCCCGGTATGTATCAGTTCATCACACCGGGTTCTGCCGGGCGAAGACCTCTCATTGCTTGCAAATCTATACCAGACGGATCAAGCCACTTTGGTCGAACTGAATGATCTGGAGCCACAAGAGTCAATCGTCTGGAGGAAGCTGACCGTGCCAGCGGTTACCGAAAAAGGCCGGTCCGGATTCTCTTTCTACATCGTGAAGTACTCTCCCGTAGATCGAGTGCCATCCTTCCAGCCACGGAGCGATCTTCTGGTACAGCACACCGTTTCTGAAGGTGAAAACTTGACTTCGATTGCTGAAAAGTACGGCCAGCCCCGTGGACGGATAGCATGGATCAATAACATCGGCGATGACCAGTCCGTTTCGGCCGGCCAGCTCCTCGTAGTTCGTTCTGAAATCACGCTTGCCGGGAACGTCGACCCGTCCCAGCTGGTCTACGAACTGGAGACGGTTCGCGGGCACCAGCTTGAGGCTGTTCTGGAGGCCAACGAAATGCAAAGCCCTTCTGAATTTACACCCGGCCAGACGATTTATCTTCCGGCTATGGGTAGGTGAGAAGGAAATAAGGTGAGTGGGAAATAAGGTGAGCGGGAAATAAATGGCGTGTCAGATTCCGCCAGTTCGCTGACGGAATCAGTTTTGAAGCGACTTGAGCCGAGAGTTGGCAACTCAAATCCCCAGTCGGTCGGTTGCAGCGGACCTACCAAGCTGGTTTGAGCCGTTCAATCTGGCGGGTTCAGGTTCGCAACCCTTTTACTGACTGCTCGCTGCATCGTTGTGCTTTCGTCGAACGTCAATCGCACAAAAAAAGCTCCGGTGAGATCTCTCACCGGAGCTATGACCCGTACGGGACTCGAACCCGTGTTGCCGGCGTGAAAGGCCGGAGTCCTAGGCCACTAGACGAACGGGCCTCATTGGCGAGCTAACGCAAGCCAAAGGTGTGACGGCAGATTCGCCGCCATTGATGTTTGATTCGTACGATGCCGAGCATCGACCAATACAAAAATGACGACTTTCGGGGCCGTCAGGTTCGCAGACCGGAGGCCGGTCAACTGCGATTGGGTAGATTATATTTCGACCCACATTCCGTCAAGTCCTAAGCGAAAAACGGGCATTTTCCAGATCATGTCGTGACGTCCGGCGAGGGGATTCTGGATGGGCCGGTCGCAACTAGAATGCCTGCTTTTTTGCCACCGGCGGTTCACCGAGCAACCTGTCGCTGATGCTCAACGCTCCACAGGGCTACTCCTGGATGCGATTAGCGCATGAAAAACGCCCCAAAACCGCATCGCGGCTGAGACGATCTCATTCATTCAGATTGGACGGCGTATCTATTCAGACTCGGCCGGCGTAGCGTCACGGGAACCGTTTTGCTGTTCAGATCGCTTGATTGCGTCGTAGACCTCGCGACGGTGCACGGGGACTTCCTTAGGAGCTTCGACTCCGAGACGTACCTTATCACCCCGAATTTCGACCACGACGATTTTGATATCGTCGTTGATCACAATACTTTCGTTTTTCTTACGAGACAGAACCAACATTTGAACATTCCTTTGGTCGATTAGCAGTCCATGATGGACTGAGTTTCCGTCCTCCGGCTTCACTTACTGGGGGCTTGACAGCCGGAAAAAGACGGTATTCATTATTCAACTTTACGTGCTGGAGCCTGATAGTCAATAAAATCCGACCTGCATTGGACTAATTTCACATCAAACCGGCTTTTTGGATGATATTAAAGGAATTCACGGCCTAGATTGCCATTTTTTAAGTGTCAATTTACCGTCTAATCCTGCCATTTCGGCAAAAACTCCGCGATCCTGCTCATCCCTCTTTTTTCGCTATCCCGATAGATCCGTTCAGCCAAAATCGGTCTATTTCCACCGGACACCACGGCAGAATCTGCTGACACAAGGCAGAAAAGCCCCTGAGAAAGCCAGGCACCCATTATGGCCGCCAACGCGCCGCTTTATGACACCCACGCTCATCTGGATGACCCGCAGTTGGCTGCCAACCTGGATTTGATCGTTTCCAATGCCCGCGCAGCTGGGTTGGCCGGAATCACCGCCATTGGAACCACCGTCGAATCCAGCCTGACCTGCGTCGAAATTGCTGGCCGTTACGACTTCGTCACAGCCGCCGTTGGAATTCATCCAAACCAGTGTTCCGATGCCGGCGAAAAGGACTGGGCCAGGATCGTCCGACTTGCGTCCGACCCTTCAGCAGTTGCGATTGGCGAAACCGGACTGGACCGATACTGGGATTACTGTCCGTTCGATATCCAACTTGAATGGTTCGACCGTCACATCGAATTGTCAAACGAGACGGGAAAGCCGCTGGTGGTTCACATGAGAGAGTGCGAAGCTGACATCCTTTCGTCTCTTGAGAAGTTCGCTCAGAACCGTCCCGTCAACGGCATCATGCACTCTTTCGCAGGATCACAGGCAACCGCAGATCGTTGCCTGGAGATGGGAATGCACATCAGTTTTGCTGGAATGGTGACATTCAAAAAATCAGGTGACCTTCGCGCAATCGCCGCCACAATCCCCGATGACCGGATACTGGTGGAAACAGACTCTCCCTACCTTTCGCCGGAACCACTTCGAGGCAAACGTCCCAACGAACCGGCTCGAGTCGAACACACTGCAAGATGTATCGCAGACGCTCGTGGTGTCAGCTTTGAAGAGTTGGCTGAATTGACGACAGCCAACGCGTTGAGACTCTTCGGGCTGAAGGCTGATCTTTGTCAGGCGTAGAGTCTCTTCCCACCACGCATCAACCGACCTTCGACGCCAAAAAAAAAAAACGCCGTCGACAACTGCCGACGGCGTTTGAATTTTGATGTAACGCAGGCTATTCAAGCAAGCCTTTATAGTTACGCATCACAAGGTGTGCGTCAATTTTCTGAACAAGGTCGAAAGCGACGCTGACCGCGATCAGGAGGCCGGTACCTCCATAGAAACTTGCGATACCGAAGTTGACGTTCAGAAGCGAGGAAATAACCGTCGGGATAACCGCGACCAGTGCAAGGAAGCCCGCACCGACGTAGGTGATCCGCTCAAGAACACTCTCGATATAGTCTTCGGTTCGACGCCCCGGTCGATAGCCCGGAATGAACGTTCCGTTGTCTTTCAGGTTGTCCGAAATTTCTTTCGGGTTGAACGTAATCGCTGTCCAGAAGTAGCAGAAGAAGTAGATCATCCCGATGTAAATCAGGTTGTAAACCATCGACAGTGGATTGAGCAGGATGTTACCGGTGCTCACAAGGAAACCGCCGAAGCCCCACATACTGTCGCCCATCTTTTCACCAAGCCACTGGAGGGCATAGGGCGGAAGCATCAGGAGAGATTGAGCAAAGATGATCGGCATTACGCCGGCCTGGTTGATTCGCAGCGGCATGTACTGCCGCGTTCCACCGTAGACTCGTCGCCCGCGAACATGTTTCGCGCTCTGGGTGGGGATCCTGCGCTGGGCGAGCGTGATAAACACCACCCCGACGACGACCCCGACAAAGACGAGTATCAGGACGATCATTTTCTCGATACCGACGGTTCCTGATGTCAGGCTGGTCAGTTCAAGCTTGGCGTCGCTGAGCAGGTCAACAAGCGCCCCGGGCATCATCGCAACGATCCCCGCCATGATGAGAAGACTGATCCCGTTTCCGATGCCATAGGCGTCGATCTGTTCACCGAGCCACATCAGGAAAACACTACCGGCAGTCATTATGAGAATTGCCGATAACTGCCACCAGATACTTAAACCGCCGCCCGTTTCGAACTTATCCGCGATCATATTCTGAGCGATATCACCCGTGGGCGTCGCCATCACAACCACCCAGAGGAAAGCTGCACTCTGAATCAAACATAAAAGCACGGTCAGATATCTGGTGTACTCATTGATCTTTTTTCGGCCGGCTTCACCTTCTTTCCTCAGAGCTTCCAGCGGAGGATAAACCGACCCGAGAAGTTGCAGGATAATCGCCGCTGAAATGTACGGCATGATGCCGAGGCCGAAGATGGTGGCCTGGTTCAACTGGCTTGCGGAGAAGACGGATACTTTTGCGAGAAAGTCACCTAATGCACCACCCTCGGATGAAAACGACGCCATTGCCTCCTGATCGATGATCGGCAACGGGATCTGCCAGCCGATCCGGTAGATGGCAAGCAGGAAAAGCGTCAGCAGAATTTTCTGACGCAGTTCAGGTATGGTGAAGATGGTTCTGAATTTGTCGAGCATCTTGCGTCCTGGTTGCCGTCTCTGCGGCGGTTGCTGGGACGACACGACCGGCGGAAATCAACCGGCCCCGAAGTCCCAAGGCGATATGCAGATTTTCCGCGTTTGAGCCTTTTCGGACAAGAGCGATCGGAAATCTACAGGAGACTTTTACTCCGGATTAAGCCTACTTGGAGGCTGACTTCTGCTTGTTCTTAACGACCGGCTTCTTGCCCGGCAGAACGATGCACTCGCCGCCGGCTTTTTCAATTTTCTCTCGAGCCGACTTGCTGAAACGATGAGCCGAGACCTTCAGCTTTTTGCCGATTTCACCGTCCCCGAGAACCTTCAATATGTCATAGCGATACTTGGCCAGGTTCTTGTCGCGAAGGGAGTCCATCGACACCTCGTCGCCATCGTTGAAACGTGCATCGAGATCGCCGACATTGACTTCGCCGACTTTCAATGCCCACTTGTTATTGAATCCACGCTTCGGGAGAAGGCGGAACATTGGCATCGAGCCACCACGGAAGTTCACCGGCTGGCTGGCACCGGAACGGGAACGCTGGCCCTTGTGACCACGACCGGAAGTCTTTCCCAGTCCTGATCCTGTACCGCGTCCAAGTCGCTTGATGCGCTTGTACTTGTGGATGCCTTCATTGACGTCGTTCAGGTTCACAGTTCGACTCCTCGCAGTCGTTCAATGTCTTCTTTTGTTTGCAGCTGAGCCAGAGCACCGATGGTTGCTTTAACCAGTGTCACCGGATTGTTGCTGCCGAAACTCTTGGTCAGGATGTTTTTGATACCGGCAGCTTCGCAGACTGCACGGACAGCACTACCGGCGATAATACCGGTACCGGGACCGGCCGGAATCAGAACAACCTTGGCTGCACCGAAACGTCCGTCAACGCGATGCGGAATCGTATCGTTGACGATCGGTACGTCAACCTGCGAGCGATTGGCCTGCTTATTGGCCTTCTCAACGCTCGGCGGAACTTCATTGGCTTTGCCGTATCCCCAGCCAACTTTGCCGTTACCATCACCAACGACAGTCATTGCAGCAAAGCTGAAGCGGCGGCCACCTTTCACAACGGCGGCACAGCGCTTGATCTTTACGGTTTGTTCGATGTTTCCGCTGCCCTGGTCTCTATCTGCCACAGCACTTACCTTTTTGGTTTAACGTCTCGTATTTTTTTCTGCTCTGTTTCTGTCGATCTTTCGTCCGGCTCTAGAACTGCAAACCACCTTCGCGTGCGGCATTGGCCAGTTCGGCAACACGGCCATGGAACTTGTACGAACCACGGTCAAAACGGACGGTCGACACACCTTGAGCTTTAGCTTTCTCGGCAATCGCAGCACCGATGATCTTGGCCGCTTCACAGTTACCACCGTTCTTGATCTGCCCGGCGATTTCCTTGTCGCGGGTTGAAGCAGAGGCAAGCGTGACGCGCTTGTCATCATCGATCAGCTGACAATACAGATGTTTGTTGCTGCGATGAACACTCAGCCGCGGGCAATCCGCGGTTCCACGCACTTTTTTGCGGACGCGATTCTTTCGCCGCCAGCGCTGCACGTTTACAAGTTTTTGAGCTTTCACCTTACCGTCACCTGTCTAAGTCTTTTGTCGTTTGTTTTGCTTTGTATCTGATCCGGGGATCATTCATCTTCAACGGGCAGGTCGTCTTCAATGCCTGATCTGTCGACCTCCGTCGTTGCCGGCCATTGAGCATTCAGCTCAGCAGGCAATCAGCCGCCTCTACTGCTTGGCAGCTTTTCCAGGCTTGATCTTCACGTGTTCGCCGAGGTAGCGGATCCCTTTACCTTTGTACGGCTCGGGCTTTCTCAGAGCACGCACTTCTGCAGCGAACTGACCGACCGCCTGTTTGTCGGGACCGGACACATTGATATGTGTCTGATCGGGGCACTCGACATTCACGCCTTGAGGCACTTTGACTTTCAGTTCATTGGCAAGTCCGACACGCAATGACAGGGTATCGCCCTGCAGGCTGCAGACATAACCAACGCCCTGCAGTTCAAGCTTGCGTTCGTAGCCCTCTTTGACGCCTTGAATCATGTTGGAGATCAAAGCACGGGTCAGCCCGTGGAAAGCGCGTGAGTTCCGGTCATCTTTCGCGCGGGTCACTACGAGCTGCTTGTTATCGTCGTCCATCGCAACGGAGACTTCCGGGCGGTACTCGTAGTTGAGTTTCCCTTTCGGGCCTTCAACTTCGATCGCGGTGCCGGTCAGATTGACCTTTACGCCATCAAGTACGGGAATCGGTTTATTGCCAATACGAGACATGACTCGTCAACTTTCAAATGGTTCTGTTTTTCTTCTGCCGATCAGGTAATCGCGACGCTTGCCGCGGACTTACGCTACCAGACCTCACAAAGGATTTCGCCGCCAACGTTCTGCTGACGCGCTTCCCGGTCGGACATCATTCCGCGGGAGGTACTGAGGATGGAAATACCGAGTCCGTTAAGTACCGGCCGGAGATCTTTCGCACGCGAATAGACGCGGCAGCCTGGTTTGCTGACACGTTTAATCTTGCGAATGATTCGTTCACCGCTCGGGCCGTATTTCAATTCGATCTGCAGGTTGCCGACCGGTTCTGCTTCTTCAGCAGACCAGCCCCAGATATAGCCCTCACGCTTGAGAACTTCTGCGACACCCTGTTTCACTTGTGAAATGGGCATATCAACCGTTTGGCGCTCGACGCTCACTGCGTTTCGAATGCGTGTGAGCATGTCGGCAATAGGGTCAGTCATCATGGTTGCGTGTTTCCCTTAAAACTCGCTTCGCCTTAGTGAATCTGCAGCCGGTACCGTTACCAGCTGGCCTTTCGAACTCCGGGTATCAGCCCTTTATCCGCCAGTTCGCGGAAGCAGATCCGGCAGATGCCGAACTTGCGGTAGACGGCACGGGGACGTCCACACAACTGACATCGACGCTCACGTCGTACGGAAAATTTGGGTTCCCGATTCGCTTTGGCGATTTTTGATTTTCTTGCCACTGCAAAAACCTGAATGGAATTAATACGTTTTGTTGCAACCGTTTCCGGTCGCGTTTCTGACTAAGCAGCTGTCTCTTTGTTCATATCTTTGAACGGCATGCCGAACATTCTCAGCAACTCCCGTCCCTCGTCGTCACTGTCGGCACTGGTGACGAACACGATGTTCATTCCCTGCTGACGGGTGTACTTATCCGGGTTCAACTCAGGGAAGACTACATACTCAGTCAGACCGAGTGAGTAGTTTCCACGGCCGTCAAAGGCCTTCTCGTTGATTCCACGAAAGTCACGGACTCGCGGCAAGGCGAGGTTCACCAGGCGATCCAGGAATTCGAACATGCGGTCCCCGCGAAGCGTGACCTTGCAACCGATCGGCATCCCTTCACGCAGACGGAAGTTCGCGATTGACTTACGGGCCTTGGTGATCACTGCCTTCTGGCCGGCGATCAATTGAAGAGCCGAAGAAGCATCTTCAAGGTCCTTTTTGTCCTGAACCGCGGAACCGACACCCATGTTGATGACGATCTTCTCCAGCCTGGGCAGAGAATGGAGGTTCTCCCGATCGAATTTCTTCGCGAGCTCAGGCCGGATTGTGCTGTCGTATAGTTCTTTCAGTCGAGCAGCCATGCTGCTGTCTCCCCCCGTCACACGGGTACTCTGTCTGGTTGTTTCGTTACTGGTTGTTTCGTTACTGGTTGTTTCGTTAGATAACTTCGTTGGCGAGGCTGACAATTTTCATGAAATTGCGTTCACGCAACTCACGGGCAACGGCGCCGAAGATACGGGTGCCGCGCGGGTTTTTGTCTTTGTCGATGATCACGGCCGCATTCGAATCGAAGCGGATATAGCTGCCATCGGGGCGTCGAGTCGGCGACTTGGTGCGAACGATGACGGCCTGAACGATAGTCTTCTTTTTGATATCGCTGCCCGGAATCACACTTTTGACACTGCAGACAATCGTGTCACCAAGTCCGGCGGTACGACGTCGCGAACCACCGAGCACCTTGATGCACATCAGTTCACGGGCGCCTGTGTTGTCCGCCACTTCCAGTCTTGTTTCCTGTTGAATCATTTTTCGACTTCAGTCTTTGTACTATCCGGTTTGCATTCCGTGATCAGGTTCCGATCCTTCCGGTGTGTCTACTCGCCGCCGCCTTCAGCGGCCGCTGCTGCCGCCGCCTCTTCCTGCTTCTTGGCAGCCCGCATCGCCTGGAGGTCAACTTCGCGACTCTTCTCGACAACTTCGACCAGGTTCCAACGCTTCTTTTTGGACATCGGAGCGGCTTCGATAATCCGCACCGTGTCACCCTGGCCTGATTCGTTGTTCTCATCATGTACGTAGCAGATTGTCCGTTTACGAACGATCTTGCCGTACTTGGGGTGACGAACCATCCGCGGGATCTCGACGACCCGGGTCTTGTTCATCTTGTCGCTCTTGACGACTCCAACTGCTTCACGCTTTGGCATTTGTCTTCTCTTGTACTGGGCTCATCCGCCGGTTGCCGGAGGACTACAGTTTGTGACTCTTGAGTTTGTGACTCTTGGTTAGTTAGCTCCGGCAGCAGCAGCCGCGTCAATTTCACGCTGACGCTGAATGGTCTTGATCCGGGCAATCAGCCGACGGTTCCGCTTGAGCTCGGAAGGCACATCCAGGCGCTCGGTCTGTGCCTGAACACGCAACCGGAACAAAGTCTGGCTGGCTTCTTTCAGCATAGCGCCGAGCTGTTCGCTGCTCATTTCGCGGAGTTCTGCGTTTGTGTCCATCTTTGACTCTCAGCTGTTTCGATTCACCTGCCCAAGCAGGATGATTATGTCCGTCTGTTCCTGTGCCTTGCTCCCGCAGGGCACTTACTACATCGCCGTTCGCCCTACATGCTTCTTCGTTTCACCATCCGCACGCGGAACGGCATCTTGTGCGCGAGGCGGGCGAAACAGATTTTCGCCTGCTGCTCGGTCACACCACCGATCTCGTAAAGGATGGTTCCCGGACGGATGGTAGCCACCCAGTATTCCGGTTCACCTTTACCCTTACCCATACGTGTTTCCAGCGGAGTCGATGTAATCGACCTGTGCGGGAACACGCGGATGTAGAGCTTTCCCTCGCCACGGATGTACTGCTGTGCAGCAATACGACCGGCTTCAATTGTCTGGGCCTTCAACCAGCCTGGATCCAGGGATTGAAGTCCGAATTCTCCGAAGACGACACGGTTGCCTCGAGAGGCTTTACCTTTTATATGTCCTCTTTGGACCTTTCGATGTTTTACCCTTTTGGGCATCAGCGCCATCGGTCTCTTCTCCGTATAATCCCTGGTTAATCCAAACTTGAACTCCGATGTGACCCTGGGCGGTCAAGGCTTCGGTGAAGCCGTAATCAATGTGTGCCCGCAAGGTACTCAACGGAATCGACCCGGAAATCTGCTTTTCACGACGGGCCATTTCAGCACCACCCAGCCGGCCAGCCAGCTGGATCTTGATGCCTTTCGCTCCCTGTTCCATCGTCTCTTCCATGGCTCGTTTCATGGTTCGACGGAAGGAAGCACGCTTTTGCAACTGCTCGGCGATCTTCTCGGCAACCAGTTGTGCCCGCAGATCCGGACGACCGATTTCCTCGATCTTCAAGTTGATTTTTCGTCCAACGAGGTTCTGGATCTCGTCCTGAAGGCGCTCGATCTCCGAACCCTTCTTACCGATGATCAAGCCCGGTCGTGCAACGTGCAACGTCACGCGGACCTCATCACGTGTCCGGTCGATTTCGATCCGGTCGATTCCGGCAGCTTTGTAGTTCTGGGTGGGATGCTTCTTGATGAAGTCGCGAATCTTCTTGTCCTCGACAAGCAGAGAAGCGAACTCCTTCTTCGGTGCATACCAGCGGCTCTTCCAGCCCTCCATTACACCCAGGCGAAAACCAACCGGATTTACTTTCTGACCCATGAATTCAACTCGTTGAAACTGTTGCTATTGTTTCGTTTGTTCTGTTGTGCGGACGTCAATCCGCGTTTTCTAGATCTCGTCAATTTCTAGATCTCGTCAATCTCAACACTGATGTGAGACATACGCTTCTTGATCAGAAATGACATTCCACGACCGCCCGGACGAACCCGCTTGAACATCGGACCACCGTCGATTCGTGCATCGGTAATCAGCAGGTTGTTCTCGTCCACGATCCGGCCGGGATTCTGTTCAGGATCCTGAGCGTTAGCCAGCGCCGTCTTGATAACGGACTCCAGCATTCGTGCACCGCGCTGCGGTTGATAGCGGAGAATGTCCAGCGCCTCGTCCACAAATTTCCCACGAACTAGATCGGCCAGCGGGCGGACCTTGCGCGGACTGATTCGTGCGTAGCGGAATGTTGATTTGAATGCCATGATTCTGATCTGTTTGTTTAGTGAAACACGCGGCGAGCCGCGCCTTTCGAATTCCTGTTTCTACTTCTTCGCGGTTCTACTTCTTCTTCGAGCCGGCATGCCCGCGGAAAGTACGCGTGATCGCGAACTCACCGAGCTTGTGACCGACCATGTCCTCGGTGATCTGCACCTTCATGTGCTGACGACCGTTATGAACCATGAATGTGTGACCGATAAACTCGGGAACGACGGTGCACGCACGAGCCCAGGTTTTGATCGGTTCGCGTGACCCGCTTTCGTTGGCCTTCTGAACCTTGCGGAACAGCTTCTCGTCAACAAACGGGCCTTTTTTCTGTGATCTACTCATATTTGATTTCTGGTTTTGATCAGCTCAGCTGAGTCATGCCTTTTGTTACTTGAGTTTCAGCACACCGTAGCGACGGGAGCGACGGCGGCGGACGATAGCCGCGTTCGATGCTTTTTTACGCTTACGTGTCGAGCTACCTTTGGCCGGAACACCTGAAGGACTGACCGGATGACGACCACCCTTTGTACGACCTTCACCACCACCATGCGGGTGATCAATCGGGTTCATCGCGGTACCGCGAACGTGCGGACGGCGACCGAGCCAACGCTTACGACCGGCTTTTCCAAGACGGATTGAACTGTGCTCACTGTTACCGACACGCCCGATCGTTGCCCGACAGGAAGCCGGCACACGACGAATCTCCCCGCTAGGCAGGGAAATCTGAGCCCAGTCAGCTTCGCGTGCCATCAGCGTTGCACTTGAACCGGCACTGCGGCAGAGAATAGCTCCCTGCCCCGGGCGAAGCTCAACATTGTGCACGACGGTCGCCAGTGGAATATTCTTCAGCGGCAGGCAGTTACCGACTGTCGGCGGCACATCAGAACCGCTCTCGACTGTCATCCCGGCTTCAAGTGAATCCGGCGAGATGATGTAACGCTTTTCGCCATCTTTGTAATGGAGCAGTGCGATTCGAGCAGAGCGGTTCGGATCGTACTGGATCGAGTTGACCAGAGCCGGTATTCCGTCCTTGTTCCGCTTGAAGTCAATCACACGATACATCCGCTTGTGACCACCACCACGATGCCGGCAGGTGATCTTACCCTGATTGTTACGCCCGCCTTTTTTGCGCAGCGGTCGCATCAGGCTCTTTTCCGGCTTTGCGCCCTTGGTCAGCTCTTTGAAATCGCTGACGCTCGAGTCGCGGCGTCCAGGCGAAGTCGGTTTGTATTTTCTGATGCCCATGGCTTATTTCGCTTGTTTAATCTCCGGCTCGGCCGATGCCTCGCCTTTCCAGTTGCAGACCACCGTGACCACCTTCCGGCGGCCACGAGCCGTGCCCGTTAGAAGAAGTCGATCTTGTCATCTCCGGCGAGCTTGACGATCGCTTTCTTCCAGTCCTTGGTCCGTCCGAAACGGAAACGATATCTACGCGGCTTGCCCTTACGTGTCTGAGTCGAAATTCCACCGCGGGCAATCTTGACTTCAAACAGCGTTTCGATGGCGTGGCGGATTTCAGTCTTTGTGGCCAGCGGGTTCACCTGGAACGTGTACTGGTTGAGATTCTGAGACTGAAAAACACCCTTCTCGGTAACCAGCGGCTTGATGATCACCTGATGCGGCTCCAGCGTCAGCCCCTTACGGCGGCTTTCACCCTTCGCACGCTTTTTGTTCTTGCTTTTCCGTTTTGCCGTTTTTGGCATTTCACCGACTCCAAATGACTACCGGATTTTCTGACAGGCCGGCAGCCTGAACTAAGTTCCGGATAATGTTCTGTTACGAGGAAGCGTTTTCCTTCAACTGGTCCATCGCCTCGCGGGTCACCAGCAAACGGTGCGGCCGCAGGATTGCCCAGGCGTTCAAGTCACGAGCCTCGGAGACCGAAACGCCTTCAATGTTCCGGGCACTCTTGTATACATTCGGCTCATGCCCTGCAGTTGTGATCAGGGCACGCTTGCCGCACAAACCCATATTCCTGAGCATGCCGGCAACCTCTTTTGTCTTCGGAGCGTCCATCGACAGCCCGTCGATGATCGCCACCTGCTCGCTTTGAATCTTCCCGGCGAGAGCCATCTTCGTAGCAATACGAATTGCCTTGCGAGGCAGTCGATAAGAATAGTCGCGATTACTCTTGGCAAAAGCGTGACCACCGCCCCGACGAATCGGCGAACGACGACTACCCGCACGGGCACGGCCCGTACCCTTCTGGCGGTACATCTTCTGCTTGTTACCAGCGACCTCTGCACGCGTCTTCGTCTTGTGAGTGCCCTGACGCTTATTGGCCTGGTACATAACAACAACATCGTGCAACAACTGCTTGTTGATCGCTTCCGCGAACACAGCCGGGTCGATTTCGTATTTGCCGGTTTCTTTGCCGGATTTGTCGTAAACAGGCAGGCTTGCCATGACTATCTCTCTAACTCACTTGAGTCTGTTGCTTGATTAGGGCCGATAATTACTTGAGGAAGTTTGTCTCACGAATCATCAGATAGCCGCCGTTTGGACCGGGGACAGCACCCTCGACCAACAGCAGATTGTTTTCCTGGTCAACCTTCACGAGAGTCAGATTGCGAACCGTTGCCCGCTTTCCGCCGTAGCGGCCCGCCATCCGGCGACCCTTCATTACGCGACTCGGAGAAGCACTCATACCAGTACCGCCAGCATGACGGTGACACTTCTTAACGCCGTGAGTGGCACGCTGACCGGCAAAGTTATGCCGCTTCATAACGCCCGCGTAACCGCGACCTTTTGATGTGCCGCAAACGTCCACGCGAGCCACACCGTCAAGGACACCGACGCCGACTTCCTGGCCGACTTCGTATCCAGCGGTATCTCCACGGAACTCGCGGACGAACTTCTTGGGCTCGCAGCCAGCTTTGACAACGGGCTCAACACCGGCGGCAGCACGCTTCTTTGAACGCTTGCTTTTGATGTCGGCTACGTGGCCACGCTCAGCGCGGCAGGCCTGAGAACCGCGGGAGCGGTTATCTTTCTGTGGACGCTTTTTATCGAGATAACCCAGCTGTACGGCGCTATAGCCATCACGCTCCTCGGTCCGTACCTGCAGAACGTGGCACGGGCCGGCTTGAATCACTGTGACGGGTGTTGCAACCCCTGTTTCGGGATGCAGAACCTGCGTCATCCCGACCTTTCGGCCGAGTATTCCTTTTGCCATGACTATCGCCTTGTACTAACCGGGCTGTTCCATGGAAGCCGTTTACCCTTGCGGCTTATCCGTGAAACTTCCGTCCATATACCCCTGCCATCTTAAGGCAGGCTCTCACTAAACGAACAACAGCCAGCAAATGCTGACCGTGCTTACAAATCAAACTATTTGGTGGACGCCTTGATCTTGATCTCGACCCCCGCCGGAAGGCTCAACTTATTGAGCGCCTCAATGGTCTTGGCGGTTGCCTGAACAATATCGATCAGACGCTTGTGCGTACGAATCTCGAACTGCTGACGTGCCTTCTTGTTGACAAACGGACTGGAAAGAACGGTGTAGCGCTCAATCCGCGTAGGCAGGGGAATCGGCCCATGCACTTCCGAGTGAGTCCGCTTGGCGGTATCCACGATCTCCTGAGCACTCTGGTCCAGGATCGAATGGTCGTATGCTTCCATTCGAATTCGAATTACTTCATGAATTGAACCGGCCACAAAAATTCACTCCGCAGAGGTTGTCCCAAAACTAACGTCTATCCTGATCAGCTATCACTTCCCGATCACGCGGCACAAGTAGACCCGTTCACCTCTCAGGGAATCGAGCCACATCGGAAGAATCCGCTTGTACGCGTGCAGGTCAGAAAGACCGTCGCTTCATCCGGAAGGGATGAGCGTTCGCTCAATCAGCCGTGATCGCCGTATTCGTCAACGCATCGCGGCGATCGGTGCGAGACATGGTGCAATACAAATGCTGCAGTACACACATATTCGGCGCAAAAACGCCGTCTCTCGACTTGGTCGAGAGTCAAACCAGTGAATTTATGGCTCGCATCACCAATCGTCAACCGCAAAAACCCGGAAAACCAAGGGTAACAAGCAGGCTTGCGAGGAGACCGGGTTCCAGATGGCGCGGCGGCAGAATCTGCCTCAGTCCGGCAAGATTTCCGGCCTGCCAGAACACCTGTCATATGGAAGACAGCTTTGTTTCGGCAATCTGATAGCGGCTCAAACAGCTTTTGACGTGGAATTGTTCAAATACAAGGAGCTAGAGAACATGCAAATAAGCTCGAATTTGAAATCGACCCGACGCAAAACGGTTCGAATCGACCCGTTTCGATGGGCATCCTATGCTCTGGCCGGATCGGCGGCCGCTCTTTCCGGGCAGAGTGCAGAATCAGATATCCATGTAGTGGAAGTGGGCGTCGATCTGATTGACCGTCGTCCGAATGACGGAAAATCCAGCTATTACCACATCGACCTGAGTTCCCAAGGGGGATTTCTATTCGGGTTTGCCTACAGCGGCCCTTCGTTTGGAATTTCCGGAGGTATCATCGGGGTAAGAGAGAGATTTTATGGCGGAAGTGGCGTTGTCTCTTTCGCTGGAGACGTCATCAACAACTACGCGTATGCACATGCACTATCTCGTGGCGATGCGATCTCAGCCGGCGCAATGACCACATATCGAGATTTCGAGCTGGCCTGGACCAAGGGGTACCCGAACAGCCAGTGGATCGATCGTGGAGGATTCCTTGCGTTTCAATTCGATGTTGGAAACGGTTCCCAGTTCGGATGGGCCGAACTGAGCCTGCTACAAGGTGCCCCAATTAACTACTACCGACTTGAACGATACGCCTGGGCCGATCCCGGCGAGAGCCTTTTTGCGGGTCAAACCCAGATTCCCGAAGTCGGCTCGCTCGGCCTGTTCGCCCTGGGAGCAATGGGGCTCTCAATCTGGCGCCGCAGACGGTCTGCAGTCAAACGAGTCTGCAATTAAACCAGCCGAATAGCATCGCATGACGAGGCTCAAGCCGGATTCTGTACTACGAATACTCTTTGCAATGAATACTCTTTGCAATCGGGGCTTACTGTTGTCATTGGCCGCCCGATCTCGGTTTACCACCAAAATGACTGCATATTGTTGAAGTGGTAAACCATGCACCGACTGCTGCTACTCGGAGCCGGAAAAATCGGCCGGATGATCGCCAAATTGCTGATCGATTCAGGCGATTTCGAAGTTTCCGTTGGCGACCATGATCAGGCGACCCTCCAATCGCTCGCCAGACTTGTTCCGGTGGAAACCGTCCTCGTCGATGCGACAGATCCTTCCAGTCTCGATGCGGCGATGGCGTCGGCTGATTCTGTGATGTCGGCTCTGGGATTCGAACACAATCCCAACGTGGCTGCCGCGGCGCTGAGAGCGGGAATCAGCTACTTCGATTTAACCGAGGATGTTGAGTCCACTCGCGCCGTTCGTGAGATCGCAGCTTCCGCCCCGAGGGGTCAGGTGTTTATGCCACAGTGCGGACTCGCGCCGGGGTTCATTTCCATCGTCGCAGCAGGGCTGGCCAACCGGTTCGAAAAGCTGGACAAAGTCCATATGCGCGTGGGTGCGATTCCACAATTTCCAACCGGCCAGATCAAGTACAACCTCAGCTGGTCTACCGCGGGCCTGATCAACGAGTACTGCAAACTTTGCGAGGCGATCGAAGAACACGGCAGAATTGAAGTCCTGCCGCTGGAGGGTCTGGAAGAGTTTTCAATCGATGGTGTCAGCTACGAGGCCTTCAACACATCCGGCGGGATCGGGACGATGTGTGAGACGCTGAAGGGCCGTGTTCGCGAGTTGAACTACAAGACCATTCGATATCCCGGGCACCGTAACCTGATGTTCTTCCTCGTGAATGAACTTCGACTCAACAAAAAACAGGAACTCTTGCGTGAAATTCTGGAAGCTTCTGTCCCAAGAACGGACCAGGATGTCGTGGTGACATTGTGCACCGTTTCCGGCTGGCAGAACGACAGGCTTACGCAGTACACCGATGTCCGGAAAATCTACGCCAGCGAAATTGACGGAGAGCGCTGGACGGCCATACAGATTACGACAGCGGCGGGAGCCTGTGCCGCCCTTGACCTGTGGAGAAACGGACAACTTCCGGACTCAGGCTTCCTTCTACAGGAACAGGTTTCCCTTAAGTCGTTTCTGGAAAACCGTTTCGGTCGTTACTTTGCGAACGATCCCGCTCGCCCCGCACCCGTCTGGAATTGAATCTCCAGATTCGTTCGGGACCATTCCACTCCCGTTCATCAGTTTTCCGTCTTGAGCCTAACCCGGACCGCCGCGACAATGTTGTCGAGGGGCCCAGAGGATGCGCTTGCGAGCGCCAGGTTGAAGATGACTCGGAGAATGACTAATGAATCTGAATTTCAGCAAATTCCCTTTCATGGCTGTGATACTCGTATCCGGCCTTCTTTTCGATTCGGTAGCCAGTGCTCAATTCCCGAATCAGCAACCAACCGGCGTAACTGTTCAGTTACCCTCCACACGGATTTTCAGCCTCAACACCGTCGTTAGTGTTCCCGATGGTGGCTCAACCTACATGGGTGGTGTCAGCAGAACCGGTCGGACTTCGATCAGCCGTGGAGTGCCCGGGCTTTCCAGTGTTCCCGGCGCCAATCGTCTCTTCCGGAACCGGGGCATCGGACAGGACATTTCAACAGGCGGCGCCAGCGCATCGGTCAATGTGATCATCCAGGATGAATTGGAAGAGCAGGTCATGGCTCAGGCACGCCAGATGATGGCAGCCCGGGAATCGCTTGACCCCAACGGCTCCTATGCAGTTCAGGCACAGGCAGACTACATCAGTCAGCACGTGGCGCGATCGCCTCAATCAAGCCGTGTTCAATACAACGCCTATGCTTCTCCCTACCAGCAACCCTCCCCCTACCAGCAGCGGGGCGTTGCAAATTCTCCGAGTTCTCAAGGGCTTTATGATTCTCCTGCCGACGGCAACTCAGTGCAGTTTCAACCCCGAGACACACCGGCGTGGGACGAAGAAGCTCTTTACGGTCCGGCTGATTATGGCTCGGCTGACTATGGCTCGGCCGATCGCGATCCGCCGGCTTATCCGTCATCTGCGTACGGTTCAACGACCTACAATTCAGCGACATACAATCAGCCGCGCGTAAACCCGGCCACCGGATACGCGGAGTGGCAGCCCTCCAACCAGAATTCAGTTCAACCTTACGAACCGGAAGTTCCCTCAGTTGAAGTTCCGTCAAACGGGCCCGGCACAACCAGCCGTGATGAGCTTCCGCCGGCGTTTGTGCCGAGGTCGTTCAACGGAACACGTTTCAATCGCAGGAACTAACCGCATAATGTCTGGCAAACGGAAACGCCGTGGCGCCACCAGAATCAGCCTGAGACGCTGGTCGGCCTATGCCTCCGCTGCCGCGGCAACATTCGCTTGCAGCCCCTCAGCGGAAGCCGACATCCACGTTGTCGAAGCGGATGTGCTTCTGGTCAATTCTGCTCCGCCAAACGGGTATTTCCAGACTGCGTACTCCTTTTCGTTCGGGGTGCCGGGCGTCAACGTTTTCTTCTGGCGATATACGTACCCACCGGGATATTCGCAGGGAATTCTTGTGGCCGGAGCCCGGCTAACGGCCTCCGCTCCTTCATCGTTTTCAGCGCGGATAGCCGGCACTTCTTATGGCGGCCGTCCACGCCCTTCGGTTTACCGCCTGAACTACGGCTCCGGAATATCCAGCCGGCAGATGCTGCCATCGAGCACGGTGGGAAACGTCGCCTGGGGTTTTGGCACTTCGTTCAGTTACTGGCCCGATAACGACGGGTATCTTGCGTTCCAGTTCGATGTCGGGCATGGAACTCAATACGGATGGGCGGAGCTGTCCCTTGTATCCGGCACCCCGCTCAACGAGTATCGACTGGAAAGATACGCCTGGGCTGATCCCGGCGAGAGCCTCTTTGCAGGTCAGGTCCCCGAAGCCGGATCGTTGGGGCTGCTTGCTTTAGGTGCCCTCGGATTGGTCGCCTGGCGCCACCGGCGCAGCGACATACCTTTTCAAGTTTGATCCTTTTCCTCTCGTGACGTTTTCCGATGACAAGCAGAAGACGAAGGAGCACAGCAAGAGTCGAACCATCGCGGTGGGCGGGTTATCTGCTGGCCGCCGCGTCAACTGCGATCAGTAGTCAAAACGCCGAAGCCGACATCCGCGTCATTGATGTTGGTATCGAGCTGAGAGACTCCGAGCCTGGCAACAGCTATTTCGGTGAGCCGTTCATGGCTACTTTCGGAAGCAGCGCTGAAGGAATTCTTTTCCTGCATGCCTACAGCGAAACACAGATCGGATACGGCATCCTTGCCGTGATCGGGCAGCGACAGAATCCATCTCACCGATTTTCAATCGCCGCAATCAGCGACAGCGGCTCGTTCTACGCGAGGCGTCTTAGTCCCGGTTCCGCGATTTCGAACGAATCGTTTGCGTTAACCGGTGTTCGCTGTGACATGGCATGGGGCGCCAGCTACATCAGCAGCCAATGGCCGAATGCTGACGGATATCTCGCATTTCGTTTTGATGTCGGCAATGGAACACAATTCGGGTGGATGGAATTGACGCTGGATTCCGGAGTCCCGGCCAACATCTACCGGCTCGAACGCTATGCCTGGGCAGATCCCGGTGAGAGCCTTTACGCCGGGCAGATTCCTGAAGCCGGATCTCTGGGGCTGCTCGCTCTGGGCGCAACCGGACTACTGGCCTGGCGACGACGACGGATGCGTTGATCCTTGAAGCAATGTTGACCGCGTGATGCAAATTCAACGACGAGGTGCACTATGAAATCAAATCGTATCCGCCGATCAAAGACACTTGTTGATTCAGCGCGGTGGGCTGGATACATGGTCGCAGCTGCTTCCACATCCATTTGCTCGCAGCAGGGCAGGGCAGACATTCATGTAGTAGATATCGGAGTCGAGTTGATGGACTCCGCCCCGGGAGACACACAATTCGGGGTCCCGCACTCGGCGACCTTCGGAGATTCCCGCGCTGCGTTGCAGTTCTGGCATCTGTCGGGGTACCCCACTGCCAGTGCCGGGGTGTTAGCCGTTTATGGATCAATCGGCTCGACGGCTCCTGCTTCATTCCGGATGTCATTTGCGGGCTCACACTTCGGCCCTCCGTATTTCTACGCCTACCGTCTCGCGTACGGCGAAGCGATCTCGACTCAATCTGCGTTCATATCCGCCGGCAACCGTGGGGACATGGCGTGGAATCAGGGTGGAACAAACAGTCAATGGATCAACCGCGACGGCTATCTCGGTTTCCAATTCGACATTGGCAGCGGCACGCAATACGGATGGGCGGAATTGACGTTGCTAAACGGCCTTCCGCAACACCTTTACCGTCTTGAGAGAATCGCCTGGGCCGATCCGGGGGAAAGCCTCTATGCCGGTCAGATCCCCGAACCCGGCTCGCTCAGCCTGCTTTCGCTGGGCGCACTTGGACTGTTGACGTGGCGACGCCGCAGAAAGCAAAGCCGTGTATGACCCGGATTGTCCGAAATTTATTTTTGCCTTTTGATTTGAGTGTTGCGGTTGAGCCAATTTGCAATGAGTAATTCACGCGTTCGCAGATCGAAGACAAGGATTGAGTCGTCCCGGTGGGCCGCCTACGTGGCAGCCGCTGCATCTTCGATGCTTGGTGCACCCCGCTGCGCCGATGCCGATATCCACGTTGTCAACGTTGGACTGGATCTGATCGATCCCGAGCCGGGCAACGGCTACTTTGGAAATGTTTTCCACGCAACCTTCGGGAGCGGCGAGGTCGGATTTCTACTTTTGCACGCGTACGATGAAACAGCCCCCGGCTACGGCATACTGGCGGTTTCAGGAACGCTGCAAGGCCCCGGGTATTTTGCGTCAATCGCTGCCGATAGGCCCGGCAGTTCCTTCTATGCATACCGGTTCAAAACCGGATCAACCTTGTCGAACCGGTCGTTTTTGTCGGCCGGCGGGAGGGCTAACCTCGCATGGGGCGGTGGGTATCTTGGCAGCCACTGGTTGAACGCCGGCGGGTATATGGGTTTCCGATTTGATGTCGGACAAGGAACCCAGTACGGATGGATGGAATTGTCCTTAGTCTCCGGAACTCCGGCCAACATATTCCGCCTCGGGAGATATGCCTGGGCGGATCCGGGAGAGACACTGCTGACCGGCCAGGTTCCCGAAGCCGGTTCGTTGGGCCTGCTTGCGCTCGGGGCATTCGGGTTGGTCGCGTGGCGACGACGGCGTAGCCGCTAGTCCAAAGGAAATGCCTTCAATGGATCTTTGTTTCACAACCATCATCTTTGTTTCACAACCATTTTTTTTCCGATGGGACCACGATGAACTCTGCTCGTAAACGCAGAACAAAAACGATCGTTGATTCAACTCGATGGGCTGGCTATTTGACGGCAGCAGCTGCAACTGCCCTTACCGGCCAATTTGCCGAAGCAGACATTCATGTCGTAGACGTGAACGTCGAACTGAAGGACCCGTATCCCGGCGATATGTACTGGGGCTACCCTTTTGCAGCAACGTTCGGCGACCCGCGAGTCGAGCTGCAGTTCTGGCACCATTACAGCGAGACAGGGCCCGGTCGAGGCGGGCTGGCTGCCTACGGCCAGGTCGCATACACGGCTCCCGCTTCGTTCCGGATGTCAATTGCCGGGTTTCAAGCCGGAGCCTACTACTATCCCTATGACCTGCAGTATGGAGCTAACATTTCGTTCCAGCCGGAATTCATTCCCGCCGGTGCCAGGGGCGATATGGCCTGGGGAAACGGTACCTACAACAGTCAATGGCTCAATCGTGATGGCTATCTCGCGTTCAGATTCGACATCGGTTCGGGGACCCAGTACGGCTGGGCGGAATTGACGCTTCTAAACGGAACCCCGGCAAACATATACCAGCTGGAGCGGATTGCGTGGTCTGATCCGGGAGAGAGCCTGTTTACGGGGCAGGTTCCGGAGCCCGGTTCACTGGGACTGTTGTCGCTGGGAGCGTGTGGTCTACTCATTTGGAGGCGTAGACGAAAACCTGTGCCCTGACAAACGCCCCCGTTGAAGTAATCAAGTCAGGCGGCACCGGACACCGTTAAGCGGTTATGATGAAGCCAGAGACATGAATCATTTGTTCCGGCTTTACCATCAATGATCGAGCTTGATCAGTTACGCTTTCGCTATCCAGGCGGCAATTTCGAGCTGGAAATCGACAGGCTGCACATTGCTCAGGGTGAAAAAGTTGCGATTGTCGGACCGAGCGGATGCGGCAAGACGACTCTACTCAACCTGGTCGCAGGCATCTCGACTCCAGACAACGGCTCAGTCACCGCCTGTGGTGACGTCGTTTCCGGCCTTAGCGACTCGCGACGACGCGACTTCCGTATTTCAAAAATCGGCATGGTCTTTCAACGATTTGACCTCGTCGAATATCTGAACGCACGCGACAACATTCTGCTGCCATTCCAGATCAACCGTTCGCTGATTCTGAATAACGATGTTCGCCGGCGGGCACATGAACTGGCCGAATCGGTAGGAATCGGAGACAAGACCGGTCGATATCCGCATCAGTTGAGCCAGGGTGAGCAACAGCGGGTGGCCATCTGTCGTGCATTGGTTGCTCAGCCTGAACTTCTTCTCGCGGACGAACCGACAGGCAACCTTGATCCAGCCAGCAAAACCACGGTGCTCGATATTCTTCTTGAGCAATGCGACAGCGAAGGAAAAACACTGGTCGTGGTGACTCATGACATGAGCCTGCTCAATCGTTTTGATCGCTCCATTGACTTCACTACATTTTTCAAATCAGCGCCGGACTCTTCAGCGCCCGATGTGTCTGCAACCGATGAGGTGCAGGCATGAGAGGTCCGCTGCTGCTCGCGTGGAAGTACGTCACCTACAACAGAACCAAAACATTCATTCTTGTAGCGTGCATTTTCCTGACCGTTCTACTTCCGGTCGCCGTCAAGATTCTTCTGGACAAATTCGAAAGCCAGATAGTCTCACGAGCTGACACTACTCCCGCGGTCATCGGTGCGCGCGGCAGCGATCTGGATCTCGCCCTGAGCGCTCTGTATTTCAAAAGGACTGATGCGGGCACCGTTCCGTTTTCAGAGACCGCGACCATTGAGAAACATGGAATTGCGATCCCCGTATATTCGAAATTTACAGCACGCGAATTTCCGGTCGTAGCGACCACCCTCGACTATTACGCCTTTCGTGGTCTGCAGATTGCTGAAGGCAACATGCTGACAACGCTCGGTGACTGTGCCATCGGCTCTCGAGTCGCTGCGGAACTCGGAATCAAGCCCGGGGATCAACTGCTTTCCGACCGTGAAACCGTTCTGGACATCGGGGGCATGACGCCTCTCAAAATGAACGTCACCGGCGTATTCGCTCCGACAAACTCAGCCGATGACAACGGCGTCTTCGTTGATTTGAAAACCGCATGGGTCATTGAGGGATTAGGACATGGCCACCAGGATCTCGAAAACGTCGAAGACGAGTTAATGGTGATGTCGAGAGACGATGGCGAGATTGTCGCATCGCCGGCAGTCGTGCCCTATCTTGAGATTACGGAAAACAACATCGACTCATTTCATTTTCACGGTGAAATGGATGACTTCCCCGTCAGTGCGATTATCGCCGTCACACCTGACGAAAAAAGCGAAACGCTGCTGGAAGGCAACTACGGGCAAGGCAACGCTACGGCGCAATTCGTTCGGCCGTCAATCGTGGTTCGGGAGTTGATGGATCTTGTTTTTAAAGTGAAGTCAGTATTCGATGCCAACGCAGTTCTGATCGGAGTCTCAACAGCGCTGCTGTTACTGCTTGTGATCCTCCTGTCGTTGAAGCTACGTGCGCGGGAGATGCAGACCATGTTCAAAATCGGCGCAAGCCGGAACACGAATGCGAAATTGCAACTATACGAGATGGGTTTCATCTTTTTGATCAGCGGAATTCTCGTTGCGATTGCTGTCCGGGTTCTGATGCAGTACTCAGGTGAGTTTGTTCAACGAATGCTGATCGGTTAAAGCAAAATGAAGTTTGAAAGACAAAACAAATCGCAAATTCTCCTCACTGCCTTTTGCGTCCTGGCAGTTTCCGGATGCGGCACAGAAGACCCAAATCCAGTCAATCCGGGATTCTCGGCGCTCAATGCAAAATCGAATCGGGTTGTGGCGGTTGCCTATCCGCTGGCCTACATTTCTGAGCGACTGCTTGAAGGAACACAGGTAAGCGTAGAATTTCCCGGAGCAGAATCTGACAATCCAGGAAACTGGCAACCTCCGGAGGAGACGGTGGCTTCGATGCAGGAAGCCGACCTTGTCATTACCAATGGGCCGGGCGTCACCTACGCGCAGTGGCTGATCCGCGTGACGCTTGCTCGTAACAAGACCTGCATCTCGGCAGCCGACTTTCCGATCGCAGATTTCATTACGGTCAACGATCACAGAATTGTTCACCGACACGGTCCCGAAGGCGAGCACTCCCACCCCTACATGGTCCCGTATTCCTGGCTTGATCCGGCCGTTCTGGAAAAGCAGGCGCGGAAGATTGCGTCAAACCTCGTCTCTGTCTATCCCGACAACGAGGAAACGATTACCCGGAACCTCGGTGAACTGTCAGAGGATCTGAAAAAACTCACTCGGAAGCTGGAAGATCTGCGCCGGACTGATCAGCTGTCGGTACTTTCCGCCAATCCCAACCTGAAGTTTCTTACGCGCGCCGCCGGAATCAACGATATTCATTTGCTCTGGCTGGAAGGTATTCCTGAGCAGCCTCAGGCAGATATCGATGCGAAATCCGCTGAAGATTCCGGGCCGGATCAACCTGAGTTGCGATGGGTTGAAACGGATGGCGCAAGGGCGATGCTCTGGCCCTCCACCCTGGGAGCCGCGCCCGAAATTACCGGCTGGCAAACGATAAATATCGACCTGCTCGACAAGCAGCCGGAAAGCGGCGACTACCTTTCGGTGATGGACGACAACATCGAACAACTTGTCAGCCTGCTGAACTGATGGGGCCTCGACAAATGCTCCCGCGGCACATCAGTCTCCGCTGGCTACTCGTAATCGTCGCCGTCGCAGCAGGATTGATGTGGGTGATCACTCAAGCCGGCATGAAGACCGCATTGGTCGAAGTCAAATCCTGCGAACTAAGAACAGACGAACAGGGTCTGGTCCGCGGGCGATTCACTTGGCGCTTTCAGGAGCTCAAAGACGGAACCGCGGCCTACTCCGATTTCCTTTGCTCCGTCTCACGGCTCGATAACGATGCGGTAAAACGCCTGCGTGAGGGAGATCGTTTTCGACTCAGGTTCCGCGATACTCAAATCGGTCCGCTCCCCAAAAGTGACAAGTACGGTTTGTTCCTGACTGAGTCTTTGCAGATCGACGACAGCGAGATAATCGGCTGGACGATTTTTGAAGACTACGTTGAAGTGGTCATCGCAGGGCAGGGCGAATAGGCATTCGCGATCCCAAGGAGCGATCTACTGAGTGCCGTTGCTGCTGACCGCCAGAAAGATACCGAAGATTGCGATCAAAGTGCCAATGATTGCAATGACCGAAACTTTGTGCCCCTGATAGAAAAAGACAATTGGAATTGCAAAGAGTGGACTGGTCGCAAGTAGCGTTTGAGCGATGGCGACATTTGTGTCTTTGACGGCGACCTGCGAGAGCCATATTCCGAGCCACGTACCAACTGCTGTTCCAAGCAATATCAGCTTCAGAGTTTTCGCTTTGCACGTGTTTCGGACGATACTGCGGAGGTTTCCAGCCGCCATCGTAATCACCACAGTGAGTACAGCAGCAGCAACCAACCTGACAAATGTGGCTTCAGCAGGGCCGCAGTCGTCCATTCCGAGCTTCGACAGAGCCACTCCGGCCGCCTGCGCAATCGCGCCTCCGATCCCGCAAAGCACTCCGGTAGAGACTTTGCCCGGTAACAGCTTCGGCCTTTCGGCTTTGGCGCGCCGGTCACTGACGACGCTGACAATTCCTGCAACAGTCAGCATGATGCCGACGATCGAGAACCACATCAGGTCTTCACTCAGCCACCACCATCCCAAAAGCGCCGCCGCGAGTGGACTGGAAGACGCAACCATCAGTGAAAGTCTGGGCCCGAGAATCTGAAGCGAGCGAAAGTACAACGTGTCACCGATAACAATGCCGACCAGGCCGCTGAGGCTGAGCCATCCCAGCGATTCCAGCGATGCGTTGAACATCGCTGTTCCGGCAATGACCGATACGATCGCGAGATGGATCAGGATATAGACCGTGCCGAAAACGTTTTTAGTCAGGTTGATTCCGACGGCTGTCAGTTCCACACGCCCCCAGATCATCGCGCTGACGGCCCACATCATTGCGGCCGCGAGCGCTGCTGATTCTCCGATGCCGAAAGTCATATCTGGCTCTTGAATTGACCGGAGAGCGGGTATCCGGAATGGACTGATCTGAGGTGAGCGTTCTATGCTATTGAGAATCGAAAATAAAGCGAGGCGGCTGGCGCGCCGGCAACAAAAAACGGCCGCTGCTCAATGCAGCGGCCGTTAGTCACGTCTTCTAAAACTCAGCTCGCTTATCGATCCATTGCTTCGATCAATCCCGGTACGTCTTCTGAACCCGCAGGCACTTCGACGTTGGCTCCTTCAAAAGCGCCTTCGAGTGGCTGGTAACGACCGCCGAGGTGAGTGGCAAGGAAGACTTCCGAGACCGCGAAGAACGAGATGTTGTTCTCAGGCCTGTCAAATCCGTGACCTTCTTCCGGATAGAGCATATAGGTCACAGGAATCTTTTTCTCCTGCATCGCTGCAACGATCTGATCCGACTCTTCCTGCTTCACACGCGGGTCGTTAGCTCCCTGGCCAATCAGAAGAGGTCGGGTGATTTCGTCAACTTTGAACAACGGCGATCGAGTCTGCAGGAATTCGCGACCTTCTTCCGATGTGTAATCGCCGACACGAGTCTGCATCATCGGCATGATCGGCATCCAGTACGGCGGAGGATTCTCCATCAGAGAGATCAGGCTGCTCGGCCCGACAATGTCGACGCCGCAAGCGAACTGGTCAGGAGTGAATGTCAGTCCGACCAGAGTAGCGTAGCCGCCGTAGCTGCCTCCCATGATGGCGACTTTGTCCTCGATCGCGACCCCTTCTTCGACAGCCCAGTTCACCGCGTCGATGAGATCATCGTGCATCTTGCCGGCCCATTCCATGTTGGCGGCGTTGATGAAGTTCTTGCCAAAGCCGGTACTTCCTCGATAGTTCACAGAAAGAACCGCGTATCCGCGATTGGCGAGCAGTTGATGCAGAGTGTTGTATCCCCACTCATCGCGGGCCCAGGGACCGCCATGAACCAGCAGAACCATCGGCATTGCGTTTGCAGGCCGTCCGCTTGCTTCCGGGTCGCTTTCTACAGGCAGAGTCAGGTAACTCACCAGATCCAGTCCATCACGTGACTTGATGATCACGGGATGCATTTTCGCGAGTTCAATGTTTTCGAGTTCCGGGCGATGACTGAACAGGAATGTGGCTTCCTGTGTCGGGCGATCGTATAAATAGAACTTCACGGGACCATCGTCCAGCGTGTAGGCAACGGTCCACTTCGTATCGTCCAGTGTTCTTGAAGTCACATCGACTTCACCGTCTTCAACGCCTTTGAGAATCTCGAGGTCGGCTGCGACAGCTTCGTCCATAACTTCCCAGGTAACGCGGTCGTAGTTGTACGACACAGCCTGGATTGTATTTTCCGTCGGATGGATCATTGCGCCGGCGATGTCAGCCTTGTCGGTGGCAAATACAGTATCCATCTCACCGGTTTCGAGATTGAACGTCTTCATAGCGGCAGTGTCGCGCCCACGGGAATCGATCATGTACATGATGTCCCCGGTTTTATCGATTCCAGCGGGGCTGGTTGTCATTACATCTTCCGCGCCGATTGTCATCAACTCTGACCAGCCGCTGTCTGACGCATCGTCTTTCTTGAAGATCATCAGTTCGGCTTGCGGAGTAAACGTGACGGCCGCCTTGATGTTGTAGTCGTTGTCGGCGACGAAGCCGACGAACTGGTCGTTCTCGACGACGATTTCGCGCTCGCCGGAAATAATGTTCACACGATGAACATCGTGGAACCAGTGTTGACCACGATCGTTGACTCCGACGAGTACCTCTTCCGGGTGCAGGTGGCTGGTGCCGTATACCTGAGCGGAGATGCTTTCGTAGGGTGTGAGGTCTTTTACTTCGTCCGTTTGCAGATCGACAACATAAAGATGAAAGTCTTCATCGCCGTTGTCATCCTGCAGATACATCATGTGGTTGTTGGTGTATGCCCAGAAGAACTGCGAGATACCGGTGGTTTTGTCATCGGTGATGCAGCGGGCATCCTCGAGGTTCTCCAGCGGGGCGATCCAGACGTTCATGACGCCGTTCTGCGGTGCCCGCCAGGCAAGCATCTTTCCATCCGGGCTGATCCGTGCGGTTGCCTTTTCCGGATTGCCGAAAAGAACCTCACGTGGAATCAAATCGTTCTGTGTCGTCGTAGAAGCAGAAATCGGACTGCCTCCTTCAAATGCGTTTACCGTGGACCAATTGAAAACGCCCGTCATAAACACCCCGAGCGCGATTGTAAATAAGTGGCTTTGTTTCATCTGAATCTCCCGTTCCTCAAACAAGCGAAAATGAAGAGATCGAAAAGGCCGCCGATTTCCGACTATTCCGGAGCACCTGTGTTCCGTGGGTGTGGCGGCTTTTCGAGACCGGTCCCTTCCCGAACCGGCATGCGCCGACATACCCGCCGACGAATCCAACGGTTTCAATGATAAGGCTCTCCACACCACACATTCCTGAAGCGGGGAAGGAAGCGGAACAGATTCGCGGAACAGATTCATAGTGAAAGTCCGTCCGGTTGTGAACAAAATCGCTCATTCCTATAATCGCGGCTCGAATAAAACTCATCCGGTTCACAGCTGATCGCTATGAAAATTCACGAATATCAAGGCAAACAAATCTTCGAAAAATTCGGAGTGACGGTCCTGCAAAACCGTGTCGCACGCACCGCCGAAGAGGCATCGACCGCATTCAACGAACTGGGCACTCCCGTTGCTGTCGTTAAAGCGCAGATTCATGCCGGTGGTCGCGGTAAAGGCACCTTCGCTGAACTGCCCGAACAGCATGGCGTGCAACTGGTTAAGTCAGCCGAAGAAGCTGCAACAGCCGCAGCCAATATGCTGGGCAATCACCTGATCACGATTCAGACCGGGGCAGAAGGCAAGAAAGTCAATCAGGTCATTGTTGAAGCGGGCTGCAACATCGACCGCGAACTCTACCTCGGAATCGTCCTCGACCGCGCCACGAAACAACCTGTGCTGATGTGTTCACAGGAAGGCGGAATGGAAATCGAGAAGGTCGCTCACGAGACACCTGAGAAGATCTTCAAAGAACACTTCGATCCGGCTCAAGGCATCGAAAGTTATCAGGTACGCAAGCTTTGCAAGAAACTTGGTATCGAAGGCAAAACGGTCCGCGCCGCAGACAAGTTCATGAAGGCTCTTTGTAAAATGTACGGCCAGATGGACTGCAGTCTCGTTGAGATCAATCCGCTGGTCATCTCAAAAGAAGGCGAAGTCATCGCGCTGGACTCGAAAATCAATTTCGACTCGAACGCTCTGTTCCGCCACAAGGACGTCGAGGAACTTCGCGACCTCAGCGAAGAAGAAGAATCAGAGGTCCGCGCTTCGGATGCAGGCTTGAGCTATGTCAAACTCGATGGCAACATCGGCTGCCTGGTCAACGGCGCAGGCCTCGCAATGAGCACGATGGACATCATCAAACATCATGGCGGCGAACCTGCCAATTTCCTGGATGTCGGAGGCGGTGCTAAAGAGGAGCAGGTCACTGAGGCTTTCCGCATTATCCTCTCTGATGACAACGTGAAGGCTGTCCTGGTCAACATCTTCGGCGGCATCATGCGGTGCAGCACAATCGCTGAAGCACTTGTTGCGGCGGCGAAATCAGTCGGCTTTGAAGTTCCACTGGTTGTCCGCCTCGAGGGAACAGAAGTCGAAGAAGGACGAAGGATTCTCGACGAGTCGGACGTTGACCTGATTACCGCAACCGACCTGACAGACGCTGCTGAAAAAGTCGTCGCCACACTAAGTGCTTAACCCCGTCTGAGTGAGCAACTCGATTTGTTGCTCACATCGACGAAGAGTTATCGCAACACACCGTACGAGAAAAACAGAGCAAGCAAATGAGCATCCTCATCAACAAAGACACGCGGGTTATCTGCCAGGGAATCACCGGAAGCGTCGGCGAATTCCATACGCGCGGATGTCTCGAATATGGAACAAAAATGGTCGGTGGCGTTACCCCCGGCAAAGGTGGCCAGGAAGTCGCCGGTCTTCCGGTTTTTGATACTGTCGAAGAAGCCGTCAGAGAAACTGGCGCCGATGCCTCGATGGTCTTCGTGCCGCCAGCTTTCGCAGCTGATGCGATTCTTGAAGCAATCGATGCCGGAATTCCACTGATATGTGCGATCACCGAAGGTGTACCGGTCATCGACATGGTCCGCGTTTATGAAGCAGCAAAAGAGTCCGGCAGTGTCCTTGTCGGACCGAACTGCCCGGGCGTCATCACAGCCGACGAATGCAAGATCGGGATCATGCCCGGCTACATTCACCAGAAAGGTAGCGTCGGGATCATGAGTCGCTCCGGAACGCTGACTTATGAGGCGGTATGGCAGACGAGTAACCTCGGCCTTGGTCAGACGACCTGCGTCGGCCTCGGCGGCGACCCGATTGTCGGCACTTCTTTCATCGACTGCCTGCAATGGTTTGAAGACGATCCGGAAACCGAGTCGATCATGATGATCGGAGAAATCGGCGGAACCGCGGAAGAAGAAGCGGCCGACTACGTGAAAGCCAACATCACCAAACCAGTCGCAGCATTCATCGCCGGAAAAACAGCCCCTCCGGGAAAACGGATGGGACACGCCGGTGCAATCATCAGCGGTGGCAAAGGAACGGCAGCCGAAAAGGTCGCTGCTCTGGAGTCAGCCGGCATCGAGGTCGCCCAGAGTCCGGCAGATATGGGAACAGCCATGAAACGGGCGATTGAGCGGAAAGCCGCTCCAACCGGCTAGGTTGTCGCCGAAGCCAGGGTTCTGCGTGTAGTTTTACAGACTCGGCGCAGAATCCAACTGCGGCGAGATGGCACAGTTTTTGTGACTTCCGACGACCGCCGATCCAAGCTAAACTTCGTTAATTAAATCCCCACGCAGCAAGCCACGAGCCGTATTTCGGCCGAATGCCAGCCACGTATGGGAGGAACTGTGCGCGACGATTGTCGCCTTTCAGTACTCTTAATCCGCGCAGGTGTGTAACGTGGCCAAAACGCTTTGCAAAATAAAAAAGCTGCTGAAGAAGGATCTCAACAAGTACGTCAAGCACGTGCAGGCACCTGAATTCGTCTGCGAAAAATGCGGGCGTGTTGCCAACCGGAAGGGACTGCTTTGTGCTCCCGTCCGGATGAGCAAACTTGTTGAATCCAAATAGGGATCGTCAGCCCTCGACAGATGGATCGTGGGACGACTGTATCAGTAACCTTCACGGATGGTGTCCGGAGTAGCGAACACCCGAGAAAAAAATGAGTGACACAGCACCTCACGGCGAAGTCAAACCAGTCGACATGAAGAATTCCGGAGGCGTTTCAGCGCTGGTCTTCATCATCCCCATTCTGCTGATCGGAGCACTTGGGTACCTGGGTTACGTCTACTACGGCAGCATGTCCGATCCCAATGATGGAATCGTCAAGAACGAGCAGACTGACGACACTCCACGAACCATCGGGCCCGGAGGCATGCAGGCAATGCCCAGCTTCGGAGATCTCGACATCGGTGACTTTGATGTCGAAGCTATGGAAGAAAGCTTTGCACAAGTCACAGATGGATTCGTCGATCTGAACTCAGAAAGCGTTGGCGCCTTTGTGGAAACAATCAATGGAGTTACGGAGAGCATTCCAGATATGGGACTGGACAAACTTTCCGATAATGCAGCGATGCCGGTGAACCAGTTTTTGACAGGATTCAGCGGAAACGTAAGAGAAAAGATAGGGCAGATTGATGACGACGACATCAGAGAGCAGGTCGATCCTGCGTTGACTGCGATGTGGGACAAGCTGAAGGAATACAGTTTCCCGCGTGAAATCAAGATGATCGTAGAGTAACTATTAGCTAACTATCATCGAGTAACTGTAGCGTCGTTACCGGGCGTCGAGCCTCACGCTCCTACCAACGTGATAAGAACAAAAAGCCGCACCGGAAATCCGGCGCGGCTTTTTTTCGGGAGAAGCCTCTCATGAAGGTTTCTTCTATACGTCTCAAG
>JBCCFB010000030.1:0-33392 GCA_039029995.1 Planctomycetota bacterium | reverse complement strand
CTCGGCCTTGCTGGTTCCGCTTTCGCTTTTCGTGTCGCCGGCGGACATGGTCAGCGTCGATCTGAGTCTTCCGCTTCAGACTCTTCCGTCTCAGGCTCAACAGGTTCGGTGCCCGAAGGAATACATCTTTGAAGTGACATCACGGCGTACGCGGTGCCGTACTGCTGGTGGTAACTGTAAAGCGTGTAATCCCACCAGCAACCGTTGGGTTCCTGATGCGTGATCAGAATCTTGGCCAGCAGGTTCCGGTACTCGTCCTGGTCTTCAGGTTGCAATTGATCGATGCACAGGCCTGCGTAGTAGTGACCGTAGTAATAGAAATACCCGGCAACCTGCATCCACGACTCGTGCGGAACCGGACGCTTGCGCCCCATGTCCAGCCAACCGTTTCGAAGGTAGAGCCGGTACAACCAGATCTTCAGAACGTTATCTGTGATCTCTTCATCCCCCCAGAGCCTCAGGGAAAGATTGCAGGCCTGGGAGCGTGCGAGGCTGCCCCCGGGATTGTTGATGCCTCGCATGGGGCGATCCTTGAGGTATTCGCCGTACAGGTAGGAGAAGTCAGGCTTCTGTTGACGATGGATCGAATCAACCGCGCGTGTGACCAGCCGCTCAGGAATCTCGATACCGATATCCCGCGCTTCTGCAAATGCGATCAAGACTGTTGCATTAACAAAACTGATTGATGCTCCGGTCGGCTGTGCTCCCTGGGCAACAAAGTCGTAATACCCCCATCCGCCATCGATCGATTCGTACCGCACGAGCATGTCCACCTGCAGGTCGATCATCTCGACAATCTGCTGCTGGATCTCGTCGTTCCCGTCGTTGTAGTTAAAGAGTCGCACAAGGGCCTGAATCCCGTAGGCGTGTGCCCATACGTTGTAGATCGTGTCCCCCTGGGCGCGCCGAATCCTCGGATAGGTTTCGAGCATCCAGTTTTGCGCGGCCAGAATTGACTCCTGCACTTCAGGGTCATCGGATCGTGTTTCCAGCATCGCTGAGACTGACAAGGCAGTCGTTGCACCGCGGAACGCGTGATGGGAACCGGGCATAGGAGCATAAATTTCGCCGGTACGTTTTGAAACGTGCGAGCCGAACGAGCCGTCAGCATTCTGGGTCCGCACCAGAAACTTCACGCCGTTGTCGATTGCAGTCTGAATCTCGCTGGCCGAAGGCCCCGGGATTTCCGGAATCTCCGGAGCCTGGCTGAAGTCATGAATGTTATCCATGAAATCAGGCCGCGGAAGATTCTGTTCGTTGATTTCTTCCTGCAGCGACTGCTCCTGAATTACGCTGACATTTTCGCCACCCACGGTAGCCGCACCACCGGCATCCTCGTCGGTTTGCGCAGAAACAGTGCAACAAGAAAAGGACAAACAGCACAGTGCAGCCAGTCGAATCGCATTCTTCATATTCGGCTCCGCATGAGGGTCGCGGTTTCACGGATCAGCTTTACGGTTCAACGCAGGAACAGTCACACTGTTCCTGCGTCAACGATGTATAAGAGCAACTGAATTCAGTTCAGTGAATATCAGTTCGCCTTATTGTTTTTCAACAGTGATCTCATCGCCGGCACTGAGGCCATCGACAATTTCGACCATTCCATCGGATGAGTGTCCGATTTCAACTCTTTCCCACGCGGGATTTCCACCAACCATTTTGTAGACGTAGTGAGTGATACCACCATCGTCGCTGAATACAGAGTCCTCTGGAACGACAACCACGTCAGCCGCGTAGGCGACGAAGCTGAGCTTGCAGCTCATGCCGGGAATCACGCCTTCTGGAATGTCGCCAGTGATCTCGATAACACAGTCATAGTTTCCGTCGCTCATCGGTATTGCTGAAACCGAGCTTACAGAAACGCCGACTTTTTCACGTCCGAAAGCAGGAATCAGGGCGAGACCGGTCATGTTGTCATTGATCATGCTGACCGAGTCTTCATCCACCGATGCGCGAATCTGCATACTGGAAGCATCAACAATGGTCATAACGACCGAGTCACTGCTCATGGAATCGCCTTCTTCAACCGGATCGTTGTCACTCCATTCGCCGCGATCGCAACTACCGTAAAAGAGCATTCCTGCGGCCGGTGCAGTCAGCGACATTCCCTCGCGATCGGCTTCCAGGTCAGCAAGTTTCTCCTGTGCTTCTTTCAAAGCGATCTCGGCACGCTGGAATTCGATATCCATACGCTGCATTGAACCTTCCAGCTCAACCATTGCACGATCATGGGCCATTTGAGCGCGCTCGAAATCCTCTTTCTTGACAACGTCCTGACGAGGATTGATGACTTCCTGACGCCGCCGCAGGTCCTCTTTTCGCAATTCAAAGAACCACTCGCTACGTGCGACATCACGCCGCGCCCGCTTCAGAACGATCTCTTCTGATTCTTCAGTCAACTCGTCTTCGGTATACATCTGAAGCAGTTGATCCAGTTCGTCCTTCGCGTATTCGAGACTGTAGCCGGCTGTCTCCATATCGAATTCAAGATCCTTATCCCGCTGAGGAACTTCGACCTGCCAGTAGTAGTCGTTGTCTTCCTGAGCCTGGGCCCAGTCCCGCTCAGCGGCAACTTTGTCCATTTCCCAGATCTTTTCCTGCTGCTGACGCTTGAGGACTGTCTCCTGCATGTCGAGCTCAGCCGCAATCAATTCGAATCGGGCATCCCGAATCGCTTCGTCAAGGTCTTCGACTTCAAACTCAACAAGCACGTCGCCATCACTGACGTTCATTCCCTGTTCAACAATCGAGCTGACTTCCAGATCCGACCATGATTCGAAGTCGGTTTCGACTTCGTGTGTGGTTGCTGCTTCAAATACTCCGTCGAGAGTCTGATAAACCTTGATCGGTTTGACTTCAGCCTCGACTGTTTCAATTTCCTCTTCGTCTTCGTCGTCCTGGTTTGTAACGCGAATGGTCGGGAGGAGAATATTTCCCGGATTCGGAGCCATGCTTCCCGAGATGAAAGCAGGGGTCATGACAAAGGTCATCATCAGAATAAACGAAATCGAGCGTTTCATTGTGCGGCCTCGTATTGCTATTGCTTAATAGTCGTTGTTGTTCAGTTGTCGCTTCGCTTCTGGATTTGCCAGATGAATCAGATGAAGATTGATTCAAACGCAGAGCTGCTGGAAACGGGAATCCCGTCTAAACATTTGCAGCGCAGTGATCCGTCGCGCTTCGTGCATCCGTTTGCGCCCCGCCGACAGCGCAGAATCAATCCGGCGGCATTGTAGTTTATCCGCTGCCTTGTCGCGACAAATGAAAAACACCGGGACAAGGAAATAGTTTTGCGATTCGTTCGCCGGTTCTGTCACGGTTAGCAGAATTGCAATCCGGAGAAAAAAGACTCAACTCCCGAGCTACCTGTGGCGAACGCAATCTCCAACGTATTAACGGCAAATCGCCGGGTGGAGAACTCGTCGCCGTCTGGCAAAGACGGGTAAGGGAAAGCCCGAAAGAAAACGGGGCTCAAAAGATCCGGCGGAAGAACTGTGGTTTCAGCCACATTGCCGGAGCGACGCATCTCAAGTTTAGCCACGTTTGTGACCGCTAAACGGTACCGTCCTCAAGAGACTTGAGCTGCGTGAAAAGCGCTTGTGAGATGTATTCGCAGGACCAATTTGCGCCCATCAGCCGGTAGCGCACATAGATCTCACCGTCACCAGCCTTATGACGCTCGTATTCCTCAGCGGAAATTTCTTTTCCGAGTGTCCAGAAAGCCTGGTGGCAGGTCCGGCGATTGCCACCGAGGGCAACCTGCACCGCATCATCACCTGCTCCGCGAGGACGCCCGATAACGTTTGCTTTGATCATGCGAGGCTGTCCGATAGCGACACCCTCCGGTGTTTGCAGATCCTCCGCCTTGAATTCAAAAAACGAAGTCGAAAAATCGATGTCCGAATCTTCCTGCGAGGACATGTCGAGATCGAAGTGCTGCTCGAGCATTTCAATCGCCTTCTTGACGACCCGCTCTTTGAAATTGGGACAGCGCCCCTTTTTCTTGATGTACTTCGAACACTTTCGAAGGTTTTCCTCTTTTATGCATTCCAGCGACATACATACCGAAAGAATCTTGTCGTCCCGGTCTTCAGGAATGGCCAGACATGTAGGACACATTTTCAGCGGTTTTTTCTTGTAATCACCACATCGAAAACAGACTGACTTACTATCCATCGTTAAGGCTTCAATCCTCAGGAGTTGTCGGCTGAACCATTACCATTTGCCGGTGCGGGCTCTTCGTCCACTGTATCCGGCAGGCCCATCTGTTGGCGGAGCTGTGCGCGGACTTCGTCGGCGTGCTGTTGAAATTCGATCGGGATTTGAGGGTCGTAACTGCTGTCCGGAGCAACAATGACTTCAATACCTGGCAATAACGCTTCGATTCGAGACTGAACGGCATCATTCAACACCGCCCCGGAACTTTCCCCTGCCTCCCATACAAAGAGTTCATAATCGGCATCGTAAAAATACTGGAACTTCTTCAGGGACTCCATTCGGTCCAAATCCGGACCAATGCCACCATCGGTGTACTTTCCGAATAATGTTATCGAGGTCAGGTTGGGAAAGTCGCGAGCCCAATTCAGATTGCCGACGATTTCATAGACAGAAATCTGCAGGTGCTCCAAAGTTGCAATGGGCTCCGCGCATTCAGCCCGTTGCGTTCCTGACTCTGCTCTTGGAAAATACAGTTCACGAAGGGCCGAAAACCCGTCTAAACCAAGTGGGCGGCCATCATTGAAATGTGGAGCTCTCAATTCGGCTGCAAATAGCCAGGCGGCGTCAACGCTCAAAATTTCTATTGCTGAACGCTCAACCTCTCGATCGCGGAATGCGGGACAGAATACGTGAGTCGGTTCGCCCGCAGCGTTCGTTCCAAAGACGCCAAAACACTCATCAACTGACGTGGAGTATCCACCATCGGCGAACTGAATGCCGTCAAGTTCACCCGGGGAAAGGTAAGCCGATTCCCAGAACCGCCGTCCCCGCCTGTCATCACGGCGAAACGTTGCTGCGATGTGGGGGGAAACCACTGCATTAGTCGTGTAGAGGAGTTGCTCCATATTTCGAACAGCTTCTGATTTCCCGTCTACATCTTCCTCGAAGAAACTCTTCCCCGGACCGATTTCCAGACCACTGAAATTCGGGTCGTCGGAATAGGGCTCCCAGGCCTTTCCCGGATCAACATCGGGGAAAATGATCGATACGGAGTTATTGCCGGCAAGCTGTAAAACGGATTCCCAGAATTTCGCATCCGGAGTCTCTTCAAGACCGATGCTAAAGTACCTGCCCGTGCAGTTCTTATTAAACATCTCGAGAAACGGCGTAGGTTCCCCACCTGAGATCGTCACGATTGCCGCAGGAATACACTCGGGAAGATTCGATCCGGCAGGACTTTCCGCCATATCTACATTGACAAGAGTGAGGCTGTCACGTGCATTGCAAACATCAACAAATTGCTCTGGCGACATCTGGCCATTTTCGAAAAACCAGCTATCTCCCGAGCTGACCGTTCCGTTGGGAAGCCCGTTGTTGAGTATGACAGGCAACCTTGCCGTCTGCTCAACCATCGGCTTCAGGTCAATCGACGGTGAAAGCCCGCGCATGATTACCACTTGCGGATATACGCCCAGTCCTGGAAATCCGGCCAGCACGTCCGGCGATGTGGTCTTATCAAAATTGCATTCCAGTTCGCTGAACCTCGTAACGATATCCAGCTCGATTTGCGGATTGTTTTGCAGACGTTTCACAAGCCGGGCTTTTTTAAAATCAAATCGCTCGAACAAGAGAGTGGTTACATCATATCTCAACGGAATCGCAATAATGGCAATCGCGACTCCCATGACGCACAGCACAAACAGCCCCGGAATTCCGAAACGCGCCGACTGGTCCTCCACGTCGTCACGTTTGACAACCACCTTGTAAGTAAACAGGCACGTGGCGTAGAGAAAAAGCGATACAGCAAACAGAAACGCGTATTCGTACCGGCCGTTAGAAAGATGCAATGCGAACAATCCACTCGCCAACGACAGGGGCAAACCTGCAATCAAATACGGAATCACTCGTCGTGTCAGAGTACGTTCGCCAAAAATCAGGCCGTACGAAAAGACGAAGAAGAAAACGGCATATATCAATAACCAGAACAAAACATTGATGATGATCTCGAGAAAAGCTTCGCCAATAAAAGTGTAGCCGTTGACGTCCGCAATATTTCGAATCATGGCCAGCACTAGAAGAATGGCGGCTATGGTTGCGAGAACCCGAACACGAGTGACTCCCTTGCCACCGGCTGATTTCTTGTATCGGGAATATGCAGCTATCCCGCAAACAGCGGCCACTGGAAGCCAACCCGCAAGGAATGACAAAGGGAAAATAATCAGCGGTGCCCACCAGACCAGCCCATTTGCATCTCCGTATCGAGCGGGATATGGATCGCCGCCCATCACCCAGGAACCGACATAACCTTGTAGCGATTCCGCGTTTTCACCAGCAGAAAAGACTAGATAGTGAAGCCCGGCTCCCGTTAGACAAACGGCAGAAATGATCAGAATCCAAGGCAGCGATCTTCGGCCCCACCCGAGAACAATTCCGCAAACAAAAAGCACAATGCTGTTGAGCAGCCACCAACCCCAGAAAAAAACTGCAGTATTTCCGTACACACCGTAAACGGCGAATTCGTAGGCGCAGCGCGCTGACACGACCGAAACGGTCAGCAGAATGATGCAAAGAACGATCCCCAAGTCGTTACGCCCCCGCACGATCAGCCTTCCAAGCCGCTTCAGAAATGATCCTGACTCGTTCATAAATTCTCCGATCAGACATCATTATAGGGACTTCCAGCTTCGCTTCCCACAAAGCTTGAATATCGACGATAGACTCGAGACATCTCGACCGACTGACATCCCCGACACGATCTGATACTCTCACTCAATCACACTGTCGAAAACTCAACTACGCAAACGTTATGGCAATCCTAGGCGCTCATATGTCCGTAGCCGGCGGACATCACAATGCGATCACTTCAGGAGCCGGAATCGGCTGTGATTGCGTCCAGATTTTCACCAAGAATAACAATCGCTGGGCTGCCAAACCGCTGACCGAAGAAGGGATAGCACAGTTCAAGCAGGCGCAGCAAGAACACGGGATCAGTCATACGCTCTCTCACGCTTCCTATCTGATCAACATTGCTTCTCCCAAAGACGAGCTAAGAACGAAAAGTAAAAATGCACTTGTTGATGAACTTGAGCGAGCTGGAAAGCTGGGGGTTCCTCATGTGGTTTTTCACCCGGGTTCGTTTACGACGGGCACCGAGGACAGCGGCATCGAACTGATCGTTGAATCACTTCTTGAAGTCCTCGACAAAACTACTTCTGCCGGCGCTGACATCCTGCTCGAAAACACCGCAGGCCAGGGGACCAACCTCGGGTGGCAGTTCGAGCAACTCGGGCGAATGATAAACGGCGTTGAAAACCACAATGCGCGGTTCGCTGATCGCATCGGTGTTTGCATTGATACCTGCCACACGTTCGCCGCAGGCTATCCGCTTGCCGAAGCTGGAGATTACACCGCCACTTTTAAAGCAATGGACGACGCTTTCGGGTTAGACCGGATTAAAGCCTTTCATCTCAACGACAGCAAAAAACCGTTCGGTTCGAGGCGCGACCGCCATGAACATATTGGGCTCGGAGAAATGGGGCTCGAACCTTTCAGGAACCTGCTGAACGATCCACGCTTCCAGGAAATCCCGATGTATCTGGAGACCGAGAAAGACGATCACGATGACGGCAGGACATGGGACGAAGTCAATCTTGAAACTCTTCGCAATCTAATTGCCTGATCGCGTACCCCATTTACGTGACTCGTTCAAACGAAAGTAAGCGCCGGAAAAATCGGATCAGCGTTTCCTGATCGTTGCATAAGCATAGGCAGCGATGACATCGGCAAGACGTTGCTGACCAAAGCCGGGAACGTCCAGCATCGCGTCCCCGTCTTCATTCAACATCTCCAGTAACTTCATGCGCTGTTCGTTGACCTGGCCCGGTTCAAAGTCGCCTTCCGGAAGCAAATCGATTATCTGAATGTCATTACCGGCAATGTGCTCCGTCAGCTCCTCCAATTCGGGCGGTGGTGTCTTGTGACCGTTGCTCCATGACGCGATGATCCTCAAACGTCCCTCACGTTGCCCCGCTTCAAAACTTGCTCCGCCAACTCCGGGGTTGTTGTCATAGTTCAGCAGACTGGCGTGAATGGCACTCTCAGAAGGCAGTCCGGTGATCGTTACATAGGGAACTTCCATCTGTGTAACACCAATCCAGTTGGTCCTGAACTCTTCTCCCCAACCCATCGGGCCGAGGATTCCATCGCCAAGCGTTGGACCGAGACTGACGACCAGCAGAGCATGTGCTTCCTCAGGGTCGTTAACTATTTTCAATGTGTGATCTCCCAGTTGCCGTGGGTAGGCTATAGCTCGTTCCCCCGCAACAACGACAACGTTTTCTGCAACACCATGCAGAACAACAAATGCGCTCGGGTCGTAGTTGGTGTCAAACCCGGGAAATCCCCTGGTGCCCGACCACGACTGTCCGACGATACGATAGCTTCCCGGTTTCACACTATCGAAACTGAACGAACCGTCTTCTGCCGTCTCGACAACATGCAGTTTGTCCAGCTGCAGGTCGCCGAGCGTTGGATTGATCGGGTCACCGGTCTCGGAATTGATTGGCCAGCCGGATTCCTGATCACACAGGAAAACGGCTGCATTAGCGATCTTGATTCTCCGGCCGTCCACCCCGGTGAAGCTGCCTGTAATCTTTCCATTTATCTCCCCTTGAGGCCGGCGAAAGGCAAATGAAACTCCGACCGGTGATAACGAGGTCACGACAAAACAAATGCCGATCACAACTAAATTCAATCGGTGCATCCCTGGCTCCCTTCACTAATCGCTTCACTCTAATGCGTTCAGCCTAGCGTCGTTCTGCCTTCCTTCGCAATCATTTTCCTCAAAGAATCCAGTGAACTACAATGCATGCGAATTGAAACCGGGCTCACCACGGAAAACCGTGAATAAATCAAACGACTTTGACCAATGTTCGTCACTAGTCAGTCAAGCTGTTGGTGGTGACCGCGACGCAATGCTCCAACTGTTGCTTGATCATCAACAGCAGCTCGGGCGATTCGTATCTGCGAAACTTGCGAGCCAGCCGGATTCGGGTCAGACGGTTGACGACATCATTCAGGAAACGGCGATCAAAGCGTTCCGGAATGCTGAATCACTGAAGGCAACAACCCGCGCCGGCTTCTATGCCTGGCTTCGCTCAATCGCTGCAAACCTCGTCAAAGACGTGGTCAGAAGCGATGTAGCTGCCAAACGAGGTGGCAATTTCCGCCGTGTTACCAATTCGCCCCGGAATACTCAGGAGAGCGCGCTTGATCTGCTGGCCGAACTCTCGGGCCACCAGCACACCCCCAGTCAGAACGTTGCTCGACGGGAAGCGACCGCAGCAATTCAGTTCGCAATCGGCTCGCTTCCCGACCCTCAGCGAATCGCGATACAACTGCACTGCCTCGATCGAATGACACTCGAAGAAACGGCCGAAGAGATGGGAAGAACCGCTGCATCGGTACACGGATTGATTCAACGTGCTAAGAAGAACCTGCGCGAACTTATGCTCAATAGTTCCAAATGGTTCAGCAGGAATACCTAGCCGAAGAGACGTGGCAAAATGTCAACTCGATCCGATTCCAAAGAGACTCGAGTACGTCAGGTGATCAGAGATTTCCTGAACTCAGGCTCTTTTGACGGCTCGATTTCGAACCGGCAACAATTTCTCGCATCACATCCTGATCTCGCACCGCAACTCGAAGTCGAACTTCGCCGGGCAGAGATTCGTGTCAACGTGAAGAACAACGTCGAATCGAATTTAACGGCGGACAGCCGGCGTACACACGGAATGTTGAAGGTAACCTGCCCCGAATGCCAGAGTTCTATCGACATTGAACCGGAAGGATCATGGTCGGCCATTGAATGCGAAAACTGCAACACGCGATTCAGCCTGATCGACGTAGGCGAAACGAAGCCGGAAAACAACTTTGTGGGGCACTTTGAATTACTGGAAGAAGCCGGCTTCGGAGCTTTCGGAACCGTCTGGCGTGCGTACGATCGGCAGCTTGATCGCATGGCGGCTGTGAAAATTCCCCGTAAAGGCCAGCTCTCGCCCGATGAGACAGATCAATTTCTGCGAGAAGCCCGCGCGGGCGCACAGCTCAACCATCCGAACATCGTCCGTGTTTTTGAAGTCGGACGAACCGATGACAGCGTCTTTATTGCCAGTGAATTCATTGAAGGAGAAACTCTCGCCCGGCAGATCGTTCATCGCCATTTTTCTGTCAGAGAAAGCGCCGAACTCGTTGCCATGCTCGCAAGGGCAGTACACCATGCTCACGACGCGGGAGTAATTCATCGCGATTTGAAACCCGGAAACATCCTGATTGACGAGATCAATGAACCCCACATTGCCGACTTTGGACTGGCAAAACGTGATAGTGGCGACCTGACTATGACGACCACGGGCGCGGTCATCGGCACTCCAGCCTACATGTCGCCTGAACAGGCGACCGGCAGAGCACATCAAAGTGACCGGCGCACCGACATCTACTCGCTCGGTGTCATTCTATTCCGGCTCGTCACGGGGGAACTTCCGTTTCGTGGAACGACTGCTGCACTGCTCAACCAGGTCATTCAGGACGAACCGCCTTCGCCCAGAAAATTCAACGCGCGGATCGAACGTGACCTCGAGACAATCTGTCTGAAGTGTCTGCAGAAAAATCCTGACAGCCGTTTTGAAACCGCTGAAGAACTGGCGCTTGAGCTCGAACGCTACCTCAATGCCGAACCGATTCAATCGCGCCCGGTTGGCACCATCGACCGGATCGTGCGCTGGAGCAGACGCAGGCCGGCATTGGCGGGCGCTCTGGGACTTGCATTTGCGATCTTTGTTGCGGGCTCAACCGTGGCGACGCTTCTTTCAATCGAGGCGAGCCGGGAATCCCGCAAAGCGGCGGCGGCGGTTGAAACGGCTAACCGGAGAATCTACGCGGCTGATATGAATCGCGTTCAACAGGCTGTTGCTCGTGGAAACCGGATTGAAGCACTTGGATTGCTGAGAAAGTACTTACCAGTCGAAGGAGCCACTGATCAGCGCCAGATTGAATGGCACTACTGGTGGCGGCAATGCAATCAGGGCTTTGCGGGCAAACACGACTGCAGCGCGCGTTTGTTTTGTGTTGCCGTCTCTCCGGACGGGGAAAGTGTTGTGTGGGGTGCAGACGACGGCGCTGTTTATCTCGGTTCAAAGAACTTTCGAGACGTGAAACGGCTGAAGGATATCCACACGCGGCGAGTCAACGACATCAGCTTCTCGCCTTCTGGTGAACACTTTGTCAGCGCGGCGGACGACGGCAAAATCGTTACGTGGCTATTGGAATCCGGCGTACCAACACAAACGACAACCTCTGACGGAAACATCCCGGTGTGGTATTGCAGCTACTGGAACGACGGGAATTGGCTGGTGACAGGTACCCGTGTCAGGCCTCTAAACGCAGCACACTCGACGCCCTCCGGCGAAGCAACAGAAATTGCCGTCACCGTCACGGATTGTGCCTCGGGGGAAACGATTGATTTCATTTCTTTCGACGGATTCTATCCATGGGTTGCTCTTTCGCCGGATAATCAATCGTTAGCCGTCGGTGATTCGGCTATCGGAAGCGTGGCGCAGATGCGCAACGTTACCACGAGGACCACCCTCTGGACTTTGCAGCTGGATCAATGTGCCTACGGCCAGTCAGTTTTTTATCCTGACGGCGATAAGCTGATCTGCTGTTTTTCCAATTTTGCTCCACCGGCCATAGATTCATTTGTCGTGATCGATAGCAAAAGCGGCGAAGAGGAATACAAGGTAGGCCGACGGGAGGGGACAGCCGGAATCGGTGCCCTGAGGTTTTCGGCAAATCAGGAACGTCTGGCAGTGGCAACGGGCGAGGGAACGATAGACGTCTACGATGCCACCAGTCTTGACTGGATCGCAACACTCGCCGGACATACCAATCGTGTATCTGATCTGTCCTTTGTAACGGCGACGAACCACTTTTATTCCGCCAGCGACGACCGGTCTGTCCGGTGCTGGACATTCGAACTGCTTGATAATCCGTTAACGATAAAGCCGGGGCAGAAGGCTATGCAGTTGCAGTTCAGTAGCAATTCAAAAACACTTTACGGCGTTGCACCAGGCCGAATCGAAAGCTGGAACTGCGAATCCGGAGAAGGCGTTGAATCACTTCGCAATGAACTGTTTGCCGGTCGTTTCGCTGCGGAAACAGAATCACCGCTGACGTATCACCTTAAGAATGTGAGATCGGAATCGGGCACATCCGAAACCTTGCTGTATCAACTGGACGACATGGCAAATCCGAAGCTTATTGATTCATTCGAGCAGCCGTTTGTGTCAGTAACCTGTCTTAACGACGGCAATCTGATCCTGAACGAGAGTTTCTCTACACAGTTTTCTCTGAATCGACCCGCGTCACTGGTTCTGTACTCGCCGGCATCCCGCCGGATCATACGCACTTTCGGTGGAGTCAGTTCAGAGCATACTCACCACATGACCGTGTCCGACTGGGCGATTTCCGCAGATGGACGTCGAGTCGCGACCAGCAGCCGGGACAGAACAGTTCGAGTATGGGATTTCCAGACCGGCGAACATCTGTATTCGAGAACCCGGCCTGACACGATTAATCCCATCTATTCTGTTGCCATCTCTTCAACGGGAATTCTTGCGACCGGTGAGGCAGATGGAATGATCCTGCTGCGGGATCTTGAAACGGGCACAACAATCAATGAAGTCTTCGCGCACGACCAGGGTGTTTCGTTCTTGAGTTTTACGGCTGACGGTGAAACCCTGATCAGCGGTAGCTCTGATTCAACGATCAAATTCTGGGATGCCGGCTCCGGACAATTACGTACCGAAATTACCGGAACCGGCTCTCCCTTCGGCTCGATTTCGATCTCAGGCGACAAGCGATTTCTCGCCGCGAGTGATGAAAATGACATGATTTACATTTGGAATCTCTCAGCACAAACTGACGGCCGCTGAGTGGATTACAAGGTGCAGGCCGCGTATCAAGCCCGCTTAACGCCTTCGTCTGATCAACCCGAACAGCGCTGATCCGATCAGCAGAACTGCCCCGGACCCCGGCTCTGGAACCGCCTTTAGTGTCATTGACCAGTCGTCGAAGAAGTATGCGCGGGAATACTGGATCGGGTTACTCGCACTGTTTGAATTCCCCGTCATGAATCCAAAGGTCATCGCGCCGCCGGCCGCCGAGAAATCAGGCTTCGAAAGGCTATTGAAAACGGGAGTTGAACTCCCGAGATCGACCTCCGAAAAACTCGACGCGGTTAGTGGTGCGGCAGTGTAATTTGTGAATCCGGTTCCATCACTCACCCCTGAGTAACCACCTGCATACCACTTTCCACCCTGAAATAGCAGCGCTCCGAGTCCGACCGAACCGGATACCGAACCGGTCGAATTGTCAAAGTCATAGTCGATCGAAAAGCATACGCTTGAGAGTTCGCCCTGTTGAGCTGGATCCCATGTAGCGCCGTTTCGCAAATGAAGCCCTGCAACTGACGATACTGCGGAAGACGTACCGGCGTTGATGTTGTGTTCAACAAATCTTGCCCATGGGGCTGAATTGACCTGCAAGCCCGATTGAAAAGCCAGAACGGATCCGCCGTTGTTCTTTTGAAGCGTTGTCAGTGACCAGTCTCCATTGTTAAACGTCGTGTCACTGTAGGTAACGATACTGGCAAATGCAGGTTGCAAGTTGGCGAAGGCAAGGAAAGTGAGGCTAAGAGTCGAGACGAGTGTAAACAAGCGTGTCATTGGAAGGTCCTTTTTTCGGATTTGAAGAAACGGCTGATCCGACCGAAACCAGGATTCCGGTTTGAGTGCTCGATTCACATGTGGCCCGGCGCGCACATTCTGCGCGACTGTGAAAATGAGGCCCGCTCATTGAAACTTGCACCCCGAACTGAATCCGGTCAGGCGGTGTATGCAGCCAAAGACTCCAACGCCCGGAGACTTGAGCGCGAAAAAAAGTGAATTTCAGATAATTCCCGGAAGGATTCCAACCTCACTCGTCACGGCGGACATCGATGTCCGAAATCGTGTGCGTTTCGGTATACCATCGACGCCATCCGTCCTTATTAAACGGATCGTCGCTGTAACCGGTTGAACGCTCGGTAATTCTTGTAAGTGCAGAGAGCACATTCCGGTTGTAGAAGGGTTGTGGCCGCGGCGGCGCATTTCCACCAGTGCTGAGCCCAGTGCCGCCAAGGCTGTCAGATCCGAAGTTGATGCTGCCCGGTGCCGGCGCATTGGGGTCACGTGGAGGCGTATGGATCGTTATCAGCGCTTCGATCAAAGACAGGGTCGTGGCAGGCGATCCCAGCTCCCCGATGACAAATCCGGCCTGCTCGACGTAATCATTGTTTTCATCGCTCAGAAAACCTGCGGCTTTCATGGCAGCGGCATGCTGGTTGTACTGGTCCTGCTTGAGCAGAATCAGCGCCCGTTCCCGAATCGAACGTGCCGGATCGCGCACCGCAAAATGAACAAGTGAATTCGCGGCTGTGACACCGGGCACTCTACCGATGGCATCCACCAGCAACATCCTGAGCCGCAGATTCGGCTCTTCCTTGGCCTTCTCATAAACAGCCGGGATCATTGTCTCGTCAACGATCGCGAACAACTGTTCTGTCATCAGGCGTTCATCGGTTTCCGTTCTCAGCGAACGAAGCCAACCCGTGAATTCACGTTCTCTGTTGTTGACCTGAGTCTTTTCATCGTTCTCATACTCATAGATATCGAGAAACATCTCAGGGACGTAGCCACCGATGATTTTCACATAACCATGATTCGCATAACGTTGCTCCGGCCGGACCCATCGACCGGTCGTGTCATCAAGTTCCAGATCGAGTAGCTTTCGCGCCTTTTCATCATTCGGATCAAGATCGCAGATGCGTTGAAGATGAAAATTCATCTCCTGCTTGAAACGCGAAGAGGAACGTTCCTGATTGTCACACCATTCGTACATCGTCCAGTGATCGGCGGCCGACTCTGGGTCCATGGCTCCGATTTGTGCAGCGTATTCGTCTTCAGCAAACTTAATCCGATCAACTACGCGACTGTCCAGCTTTAGAATTCCGCCCGATTCAGTCGTAACAAGCCAGTAGGGTCGTGACTCACCGGTGATTTCACGAGCCTCGCCATGGATCTGCCCGCCGCTGCGAAGGTAGATGACATCGAGCTGTGGTGGAAAGTCATCGACGGTAGCACCGTTGGGACCGACAACCGCCTCCGGTTGCCCGATTGAAGCAACTGAGGCATCCGCTGAATTGACTGGCGTAGCGTCATCCTGAATCGCAAGCGCTGTCACCGTCCACGATGTGAGAAAGGCACATGCGCAGGTAACTGCAGCGATCTGTTTCAGCGACCATTTAGAAAGCATCGATAATCCTCCCGAAAATCCCGACACGCAGCCCCGGCCGGGTCAGGCGCCCGGTCTGCCCCGACCAGACACCATGCTGACTATTATTTTATTTCGGCAGGATAAGGCCAGATCAGGATGACAAATCCTGATCGACCGGTCAACAAAACCCGCAAATCAGGCAATTTGCGGACAAAGTATCTTTCGCATTGCGGTGACAGTTACTGAATGCTCCAGAAAATATGGTCCATGTTTGCGGTAAACTGCTGACGATTGCTCAACGACTGGTAACGAACACGGGCTTCCACGCAACTGGTTCCAGGCTGAACGAATCTGGAGACATCTCCCGACGCGGAAACAGTAAATTTGCTGTCTGAGAATCTCGTGGCATTCCGCGAATCAATCTCCACCCATTCGTCCAGATCGTAGTCGTAAAGATCTATCGACTGAACAACCGTCGATCTTGCAAAGACTGACGACTCGAATGTGAGGTCGAGATTCGTTGGTGTTTCTGTGGGCGCCGTGGTTTTGAATTCAACAAACACCCGGGAAATAACATCAAGATTGTTACGCTGTACGCTCAAGTCCTGATTGTCGCTATCCGCCAGATCGGAGGTATCTCCACTTGAATAGGTTCCCCGCGTTACGAGATAGGAGTCCGCAACGATCTCATCAAGCGGGTCAGCCCGCCACGCGAGTCCAAAATCCTGATTCGTGTCCGAAGTGATCCGCAGTGTATAAGTGCCCGGTGACAGGTGCGGAAGATAAAAGTGCTCAAGGTTGTTTACGGTGCTGACACTTGTGTCCACGGATCCGCCGCTTGAATCCAGGATTTCCATGTCAAAGTTTGCCAGCGAAGTGGCGGGGACAAATGGAAAAGCCGGGTTCGTGTCGGTCACCTCGATATTCCATGTCAAAGCAATGTTCACATCCTGTGCACCGTACGGAACATCCAGTTTGTAGTAGAGTGCTCCTGAAGGATCGATCGATTCGCCATAGTCGTAGCCGTACAGCGGTACTGTCGGAGCGGAAGCCATCGTCGCACCACCGTCGGTTTCGCCGGCGAGCAACATCATGTAGGAGTTGTAAACATTGACTTCTCCACAACCGCGAACCGAGTCGATCGGGCGAGCCGGCGTGCGTGACCAGCCCCATGCAGCTCGCTTGGTACTTCCGGCGAGCAGCATTGCCTTTATCGACTCGTTGTTCTCACCGTCAGTGCCGACAGCTTCCTGCCTGAGAATTGCGGCGCAACCTGATACGACACCTGTCGCAAAACTAGTCGGACCGGTAGGCCCGACAAGTTCCGGTTTCTGCCGGCCTGAGCCGTAGAAAGTCGTATCGCCGGTTGCTCCCGTTCCGTTGGTCTTTCCAACGGAAATCACGTTGTACCCCGGAGCCATCAATTGCGGTGTGCTGCCGTTGTTGCCGGTGCCGACTACAACGTTGACGTTCGTCTGGTTGACTCGCCAGTCGTTCCGCTGCAGCAACTCGGTTGCCTGACCGGCGGTGAGGCCGTTTCCAACCCAGCTGTGATTCTCAACGTCGAAATTGGTCAGGAAGGGATTCCCACCTCCGAACGCAAGATGCGTTACCAGGTAGTTATTTGCTTCGTAGCAGAAAAGGTCAGTCACTCCGGGAGCCACGCCTGTGTTAACTCCAGCAAAGAATGAAGCCACCGTGAGCGCGTGACTGCTGTTGATTCCTCCACCGGTCATATCGTTGATCGTTTTGCCCGCCATTTCCGGGCTACCCGGATTTGGAAGAAAGGCTGTGCCGGCGCCGTTTGATGGTGCTTCAACCTGTCCCATCGACATTCCAGTACCGTCAGCACCGGGATACATCGTTTGCAACATCGTCAGTCCGATATCGTCTTCCCATGATTGAGCAGAGGTGGTGGCTGGAACCGCGAGCACGGCAAGCAAAAGAAACATTGATGCGAAGCTACAGAAACGGAACATCACTTCCTCGTTGTGGTTCAACGTGATGGACAGGCGGCGGGAACCGCCGGAAAGGGTGGGTAAGTGTCTACCCCGACACTCCTTCAGTCTAATGCTGAACCCTTTGATTTTCAAGAAAATGGCGTCCTGCGCACCCGCGCCGCCGCCGCTAAATCGTTACATTAAAACAGGTGACAGCAGCCAGTCGTTATAAACCGACGACCGACGGGTGCCGCGTCTTCAGCACTTCGGAAGAAAGCATGGCGAAAATCTCCAAAACACAGATGTCGAAGTTATTTCATCGACTTGCGACAGGCTATCGCGCGGGCATCGACATCCTCACCCTGATCAAACGGGAGACCGTTCAAGGCAGCCCTGCTCATAAACTGAAAACTCACGAGATGCATGAGTTGATCGGAAACGGCAGTACCCTTGCCGGAGCGATGCGCGAAGTCAACGGATACTTTCCACCAATGGCAGTCGCGGTCGTTGAGGCCGGTGAGCGCGGAGGCCGCCTTGAGGACTCATTCGCACGTCTCTCCGAACACTATGGCAATCTTGTTAAGTTCCGCAATCGCTTTCTTCAATCGATCGCGTGGCCACTTTTCGAGATCGGTTTTGCCATCGTCATCCTGGGTCTGCTGATTCTCGTTATGGGCTGGATCATTGAAGGCAACGGCGGGAAAGCCATCGATTGGTTCGGCATGGGCCTGTCGGTCGAAGGCAACTTCATGCTGTATTGCGGAGTCGTTCTGACCGTCCTTACCTTCGTCACATTTTTTGTTGTGGGAATTCTCAAAGGCTGGTTCGGACTGCTACCGATGCGCATTGCGCGCAGACTCCCTCTGATCGGCCCGACAATTGAAGCTCTCGCACTTTCCAGATTCGCCTGGACACTATCGGTAACACAAAACGCCGGTATGAACCCGGTTGATATGGCTGCGTTGGGACTCCGCTCAACGGAAAACTACTTCTACACGCAGCTAGAGCCTGAAATCTGCGAGGGAATTCAGGACGGGCGGACGTTTTTCGAAGTGATGAGGGAAACGGAGTCTTTCCCGGGCGATCTTTTGATGCATGTAGACAACGGTGAGCTTACCGGAAAACTAGCTGAGTCAATGGACCGTGCCTGCGAGGAGATGACCGAAAAGGCGCAGATGAATTTGAAGCTCATCGGCACAATCGGTTTTGTCCTGATGCTGATGTTCACGGGACTCCTGATCGGCGGCGCAGTCGTTTACCTGTACTACACGCTTGTGATCGCACCCATCAACAATACGCTTCAGGAATTCGGCTACTAGGTTGCTCGTGTAGGTTGTTGCCCGTGTAGGTTGTTGTTCGTGCCGGGACGTCCGGCCGCGTCATTCCGACTGAAGTGTTGTCGATAGTCTCAGCCCGATCGGGTATCCTCTGAACCGTCATTCACGCGCCGTCCATCCATCCAGCAGATCAGCAATCCATGCCGAAACACTACACCTTCGCCCCCGGTGAAAAAGTCACGCTCGCAGATATCCCCAGTGGCCCTGAAGACACGGGACTCAGCAAAAAGAAAGCTGAAAAACAGATCGAAAAGAACGCCGAAGACATGGCGGACATGGCGAGAATGCTGTACGCAGAAAACAAGCGCAGCATCCTGCTGGTGCTTCAAGGCATGGATACGGCCGGCAAAGACGGCACGATACGCTCGGTAATGACGGGCATGAATCCAACAAGTTGTCAGGTTGTCTCTTTCAAGAAACCGACCGTTCATGAACTTGAACACGACTTCCTCTGGCGGGTACACAAAAGCGTACCGCAACTCGGGAACATCGGCATCTTCAACCGTTCGCACTACGAAGACGTATTGATCGTGCGCGTTCACAACCTGTTTCCGGAATCAGTCTGGTCGGAGCGGTACGAGTTGATAAACGATTTCGAAAAACTGCTGACCAAATGCGGGACAAAAATCGTCAAGTGTTTCCTGCATATCAGCAAAGAGACTCAACGTGAACGGCTCCAGGACCGGATCGATGTCCCCGGAAAGAACTGGAAGTTCAATTTCGGCGACCTCGAAGAACGTAAGAAGTGGGACGATTACCAGGAGGCATACGAAGCCGCATTGCACCTATGCAATACCGCGCACGCGCCATGGCACATCATCCCCAGCGATAAGAAATGGTACCGGAACCTGGTTGTCAGCGAGCTCCTAAAGTCAACCCTCGAAGAACTTGACCCGCGCTATCCGGATCCGGAATCCGACCTCGCCGGTGTCGTCGTTGAGTAAGAGTCTTTGAATCAGGTATGGATGTGACTCGAACGATATCGCCATTTTTTCTGCTGGTCGCTGCCCTGTCTGCGACGCTGATCGGCTGCAGTTCCAGTGACTCCACATTACCGGAACCGGAGCAGGCTGTTTCGCAACCTGCGGTCGAGATCCCGATCCTTGCTGAACCGGTGCAGCGAACAGAAGTCAGATTGCCGCCGGTCGACGTCAAAGTTCTTTTCCTTGGAAACAGTCACACTGCTTACAACAACGTCCCCGGACGGGTCGAGACTTTGTTTGAATCATCTGGCGACCGGCAAATGGAGACGCGACATATTGCAGGTGGGTTCCTCGACAACATTGCCGCCCGACCAACGACAATGGAGGAGATTCGATCCGGCAAATGGGATGTGCTGGTTCTTCAGGGCCAGAAGATCAGCATGAGCGGGAGATATCTCTACTCGACCGAAGCAGCTGAACAACTTGCTTTGGCCGCAAACGAAAATGGAATGCAGGTTATCTGGTTTTCAGAGTGGGGGCGTGACGGGGTCGACGGTGAGTCAATCCGAATCCAGGCGATCTATGAATCGTTGGCCGCAAACAGTGAACACGACATCGTCGCTCCAGCCGGACTGGTCTGGGATGCCGCCCTCTCGGAGAACAAAAACCTTGCACTATATGCAAGCGACGGAAATCACTCTAATGCTGATGGTGCAACTCTAGCTGCATTGGTTCTGTATGTTGCGATCACAGGTGAGGGAGTAGATGACATTACCTGGCCCGGAGACGAGAATACCGATCAGGAGAAATGGGAAATACTCAAACGCAGCACCGTTGGAGCGGCCTCACATCTGATCATTCCAGCCAGCAAAGACCCACGATCGCGGGACAGCGAACAAAACTGACGTTATGTAGTGTCAACTATCAGTCGGCAATGTAGAATGCTGCGACTATCAACTCGGCATATCGCTGCCGAATGATGCTGCACAGACGGAAGTGCTTGCACGGCTGGTGCCGGCCACGGTCTTCAAAACCGTCGGGCCGTATGGAAATCATGCGGTCGGTGGGTTCGATTCCCATGCACTTCCGCCATTTTTCCAGGATCTCTGAGCGAGTTTATCTTCAACTCGCACCGCCGCCATGCTGCAAACAAGCCGCGACACACTTGCCTACGCGTCGCTGACCTTCTTGAAGATCGCCGCTCCAATCGGCGGCAAAGCGATCTCGATCGACCACTTGCGACCATGCGCTTCGATCTGCTCAGCCTTGATCGCAGAACCGTTGCCCACGTTGGTTCCCGAATAATGGCTTGAGTCACTGTTGAAGATTTCCTGGTACTCGCCGGGCTCAGGAACGCCGAGACGGAATCCTTCGTGGACGACTGGAGTAAAGTTGCAGGACACCAGAACAAATTCTGAAGCATCCTTTGTTCTGCGGAGGTAGCTGATCGAGCTGGATTCGCGGTTCTGGCAGTCAATCCACTCAAATCCGCCGCTTTCAAAATCCGCATCATACAGAGCAGGCTGTTCGCGATAGACTCGATTCAGGTCAGAAACCAGTTTCTGCAGTCCCTTGTGGGTATCCCATTCGAGTAGATCCCACTGAAGAGCCTCGTCGCAATTCCATTCATTCCACTGGCCCCATTCGTTGCCCATGAAATTCAATTTCTTGCCCGGATGAGTCCACATGTAGGTGTACAGCAGTCTCAGGTTGGCGAACTTCTGCCATGCATCGCCGGGCATCTGATCAAGCAGAGAGCCCTTACCATGAACGACTTCGTCATGAGAAAACGGCAGCATGAAGTTCTCGCTGAACGCATAGATCAAGCTGAAAGTCAGCTCGTCATGGTGGTACTTGCGATGAACAGAATCATGACGCATGTATCGTAATGTGTCGTTCATCCAGCCCATGTTCCATTTCAGGCTGAAGCCAAGTCCGCCACTGTAAACAGGACGTGACACTCCGGACCATGCCGTCGATTCCTCGGCAATCGTCAAAACCCCCGGGTAGGCTCCATGCACCCGTGTATTCATCTCTTTCAGGAATTCGATTGCACCCAGATTTTCCCGACCACCATATTTGTTCGGTATCCACTCGCCTTCGTTGCGGCTGTAATCCAGATACAACATCGATGCGACGGCATCGACCCGCAGCCCGTCAATGTGATATTTGTCCAGCCAGAACATGGCATTGGAGATCAGAAAGTTACGGACTTCATTGCGATCGTAGTTGAAGATCAGCGTGTCCCAATCCGGATGATACCCCTGTCGCGGATCCGCATGCTCGTACAACGCCGTCCCGTCGAACCTTGCCAGCCCGTGTCCGTCTTTGGGAAAGTGAGCAGGCACCCAGTCGATGATCACACCGATATCGTTCTGGTGGCAGTAATCAACGAAGTACTTGAAGTCGTCAGGCGTCCCGTAGCGGCTGGTCGCTGCGAAATAGCCGACGGTCTGGTACCCCCAGCTGCCTGTGTACGGATGCTCGCTGATCGGCAGTAGTTCGAGGTGGGTGAAATTCATCTCCTTGCAGTAGTCAACAAGTTGATGCGCCAGTTCGCGGTAATTGAACCAGCCATGTTCGTGCTGCTCATCCTGTCGCCAGCTACCTAGATGAACTTCGTAGACGGACATCGGCTGATCAAGCGAATCAGATTGAGCGCGCTTCTGCATCCATTTATCATCGCTCCACGCGTACTCGTTGATATCGACAACGATGGACGCGGTGCGCGGTGGCAGCTCGCTCTGAAAGCCGAACGGGTCCGACTTGTCGATCTTTCGACCATGAATGTCCGTCAGCCGGAATTTGTACGTTGCACCCGGACCGACTTCAGGAATGAAAATTTCCCAGATGCCGCTTCCCTGGTGCTTGCGCATCGGATGACGCCGGCCATCCCAGTCATTGAAACTGCCGACAAGACTGATGCCCGCGGCATTCGGAGCCCACACGGCAAAATTGACGCCCTGTACCCCGTCAATCGTGCGCAGCTGCGCTCCAAGCCGGTCATAGATTTCCTCATGGTTGCCTTCACCTATCAAGTGAAGATCCATTTCGGACAGAATAGATTCGAAAGAATACGGATCGTGAACCGTCATCATTTGATTATCTTTTTCAACACGCAGTCGATAACGGCCTGCGTCTTTGCCGTAAATCTCAGAAGCACAAACCGCTCGATAAAATCCCTGCTCGTGAACCAGCCTCATTTCCTGCAGGACTTTTCCATTTGAGCTGACAACGTAGACGCGATCAGCATCAGGAACAAAGGCACAGATGACTGTCAGATCGTGGCCGTTTTCCGACACGTCGGTTCGACCGAGAATCTCTCCCGGAGCATCACTCTGCCCCCTGATTATTCGCTCAATCTTATCGAATTCAAGCGGGAGCCAGTGACTGGCTTCGAGGTACGTTGCAGTTCGTTGAGCAATCGGTGGATTGTTTTTGCCGATATTCGCCGTCTGTTCAGGCAGATGAGAGATGGTCATGCGTAGGCTGGCTCAGGTTGGTGATTCGGTTTTCCGTGACCCGCTGGATTTATTCGGGCTGAAACGCGACTTGTGATGCTTGACCAGTTACCAGTTCCGGTTTGAAGACGGCGTTTTGCCGGCTTCGTATTTCCTTCTGGATTTTCAGAATTTAAATTTCCAGCCGGTACAGCAACATCCACCACGTTTCGACGGCGGGCTGCATAGTGCCGGTAGACAATCCCCGCACGAGCAGCATGTTGACCTACCATGGAATCATGGTCAGTCTGCGAATGTATATCGGCTTCAGGCCGGCTGAATTCGTTCCCAAAGTCAGCAAAGTCAGAGGGAAACCCGTCGTCGTTGTTCGTTGTGTCCGGATGAATCAACGAAGGAAGGCTCATGCGACGCCCCGGTCTCGAAGAAGGCTGGAATTGCCAGACCCGGCACTCCACCGTGTGATAGGTCAGTGCGCGCGCTATCCTCTTCCAGAGGTCTGAATTCTTAACGGGTGTCAGTTCGCCGAAGCGCTTCCATTTGAAGTCGTTTTCCACCCATAGCTTCAATCCGCTGCGCATGCCGCGTCCGACATAGTTGGAAGCTGTTATGAGAGTTACCCTGGACGGCTGCTCGAGCGCTTCAAGTCCGCGAACCACTGCGAGTAATTCCAACCGCTCCCCTTGTACACCGGGCTCTTCATCAACAACTTCGGTTCGCCGCGTATCACCGAAACGTTCGAGAACGAAACTCCACTGACCGACCGGGTAACGGTCATTGCTGGAGCTGGCCCTTGTCAATAACAGGAAATGGGGAGCGGTACTGCTCATGACGACACCGGAAGAATGCGTTAACGGAACGTTGATGGACAATAGCCGACATTCCATGTCGTCGTGGTCTGCCTTCCCGTGACAGACGGTTGCTGGTGGCGGAGGTGTTCGTCCTATTTGATCCCTGACGATACCTGCCGGCCGATAAGCGACGTATCGTCACTCTCCAGCTGATCCTGAGACCTTTTCTACCCGTTAATGATTCTCTCTTTTGAAACGCCCTGACTTACCGTCGTATCCGGAAGAACGCGCAGGGTGGCGCTATTGCGTCAAACAAACGCGCTGGACAGAACGAGAGTCCTGCGTAAGTACCGATGCAGCTGTCGCTCGCGCTGTACGGTTCCGGCTGGTGACAAAAAGATTTTCGGGCGCGTCACAACCACTGGCTTTTATCAGGCTCGATAATCATGTGCCCTGAAATCATGTGCCCTGCCCCGTGGTGACCTCGACCCAGCACTGCGTTAATCAAGCACTGCGCTGATCCATCACTACGCTGGTCCATCACTAAGCTGGTCCATCACTACGCTGAACCCCTCAAGCCTTCTACCACGCTCCTCACTTCAGCCACTCTCGCGGTTCGCCCCGTTTCACCCGACCGCAAGGACCGTGCATATATCTGCCCCCGCGATCCCGTTGGAATTCGTCTTGGAATCACCACCGGCCAGTCACCACCGGCCAGTCACCACCGGCCAATCGCTACTAACGGGCCATTTGCTGGCAAATCCTCCCCTGATGGAGTGTATGCAATACGCTCTTCTTATCGCTCCCATTGTGTCCACGACAGCCACGCTCATGGAGTGTGCACTGGCTAACAAACCTTCAGTCGCGCCGGAAAATTCCGCCTAACGAGCGCACCTTTGCCCGGCGTCGCTACGTACGGAATAACTGGATAACTCCGCACAACCTTTTGTTTCACTCGAAGTACACAGGAGAAGTAATGAGAAGACGTTCCCTAATCCTGCCGGCCATTGCCCTCGCAATTGCCGCACTTTCTGCCGGCATGACCCGTGCCGACCAGATTGAAGTCACCGTTCAGAACAACCAGCCGACCGATGGCTTCTATTTCACCCCCGTATGGGCAGCATTCCACGATGGCTCATTCGACTCGTTTGATGTCGGAGGAACCGCATCATCTTCTATCGAGATGGTCGCCGAAGGCGGCGTTCTTGATGGAATTATTGCTGACTTCGGCGCATCAGGCACCGGTCAAGACAATGTTATTTTTGGTTCAGCCGGATTCCCGGGTGCTCCAGTATTTGATCCGGGCGAAGAAGCTTCCATTCTGTTCAACGTTGACGGCTCATCCGAGCAATATTTCAGTTTCCTTTCGATGGTCATTCCATCAAACGATGCTTTCGTCGGAAACGATGACGGCATGGCATACGAGATTTTCGATGGCGCCGGCAACTACAACGGCGACCTCGTCATCGAGATTATGGGAAACACTATCTGGGATGCAGGTACTGAAGCCAACGACGGACAAGGTGCTCCATTCTCAGCAATCGGTGGAACTTCGACCAGCGAAGCTCTCTCCATCCGTGTTCATCCCGGCCTGGATAACTTCATCGGCACCGACACAGCTGCTGGTACGACCATCGGTAGTGGCATCGGATCTAACGAACTGCTCGCGACAATCACAATCCGTCGCGTTCCAGAGCCAACAAGCGCCGGCCTCCTGCTCACAGGGCTCGTTGGCCTCGTAGCTCGTCGTCGCCGTAGCTAAGCACACGCGGAAAACACCGGACGCATCGACGTCAACTAACGTGAATTTTCACGTTGTAAAAACAGGTAACTCAGGACAATTCAATTCGCCGGCCCGAAATTCGGGTCGGCGTTTTTTTCTGTTAGAGGCATTCTGGACATGGCCCGCAGGTCCGGAAACCGGCCAGGTTCAAAAAATCGACCTCGCGCTTCCGAAGTCCGGGATGCGGCGCTCAACCCACAATCTGCTGCGGCCGTCAGACCGATGCGTCACCTAGCCGCATCGCTGCTTTTTCGACCGCTTCGTCAAATTCCCGCTCCAGCCCTTCGTTGACTCCACGACAGCCGTCAACAACCTGCCGACTCCAATCGAGATATTCAAGTTTTCGAGTCAACGGCCAGCCAGCCGGCGCGTCTTCATCGATGTCGTTCACGTTACAGATTTTGTCAGCAATTTTGAGCTCTTTTGCGGCAGGTGATTTCTCGCGCGCGGTCTCCACCTGAATCGCTTTTCGTCGAGCCCTGGGTAGCGTCTTGTCATCGGTTACCTCTGAGACGATTCCGGCGACCCGCTCGCCGTATCTATCTCTGATCTCTTCAGCGCAGGTTTCGGTATCCTCGACTACATCGTGTAACAACGCCGCAATCAACAGATCTAAATCGGCTATGCCGCCCGGCCCGGCAAGCATGGCGGCAACTTTGAGAGGGTGATTGATGTATGGAGAGCCGCTTTTGTCTTTGCGGGTTTGAGTTGCATGTCGCGCGGCAGCAAATGATGCAGCCTCAAGTAATCTTCGTAAGTTCATTTTCGAGTCCCGGCCTCAAAGTTGCCCTCATTCTGCAGGCTCATGATAGAAACAGCCCGCATTTGTTTGTAGCATGTCGGCAATCTCAAACCCGGCCCTGAATGAATCGGAAAACAGACCATGTACAACATCGCCAGGTACAACATCGCCACTCAATTTGCAGCGATTGTTCTGATATTCAATTCAGTTCTTCTGGTGCCCGTGCATGCGCAGGATGCTGTTCCCGCCCAGCCGGAAGAGCAATGGTGGAAAGGCAACCTTCACACTCACTCGCTGTGGAGTGATGGCGATGATTTTCCGGAAATGATTGCCGAATGGTACCGCACACATGACTACAACTTCCTCGCACTTTCAGATCACAACGTGCTTAGCGAAGGCCAGCGATGGATGTCTGCGACGGCGATTGCCGAACGGGGCGGAGATACCGTCCTCGAAAAGTATCAGGCAAGGTTCGGGGGAGGGTGGGTTGAAACCCGCGAAGTCATTCCCACGTCAGTTAACGCAAGGATCGAACAGATTCAAGCCGCCCGCAACGGAAACCTCGAACCCGCCCTCGAAGTCCGGCTAAAACCGCTGGACGAGTTCAGGCATCTCGTGGAATCGCGAGGCCGGTTCATCATGATCCCTTCGGAAGAAATCAGCGACCGGGCCGAAGGAAAACCGGTCCATATGAACGCGACGAATCTGAAAGAGGCAATTGCTCCGGTCGGCGGTGAAACGGTACGCCAGGCAATGGAGAACAATTTGCGTGCCGTCGAAGAACAAGCGGACAAACTCGGCCGGGAAATCATGCTGCACCTGAACCATCCGAACTTCGGCTGGGCAGTATCAGCTGAGGATCTGGCTGCGGTAACTTCAGAACAGTTTTACGAAGTCTATAACGGACACCCCGGAGTCAACCATCTTGGCGACGATGAGAACCCGACCGTTGAAGAGATCTGGGACATTGCTAATGCCATCCGGCTAACAGCACTCTCCTCCCCTCCCCTGCTCGGCATCGCAACCGATGACAGCCACAAATATCACGGGGTACCCGGAAGTCATCCCGGGCGAGGCTGGGTCATGGTCAAATCAAGATACCTCACGCCCGAGCATCTCATTCGCGCTATGCGAAATGGCGATTTCTACTCTTCAAGCGGAGTGTCACTTTCGGACGTCACATTTGATGGCGATTCACGTTCCCTATCGGTAACAATAGCTCCCTCTGAAGGTGAGACTTACGCAATCGAATTCGTTGTGACCAGGTCCAGCGGAACGGATGAAGTTCCCCCTGCTGACCAGACCGGTATTGTGGTTCAGTCTTCGACCGGAAACACGGCGAGCTACACAATGAGTAGTGATGACCTTTACGTCAGGGCGAGAATCACTTCGAGCGCGGAAGCAGATGACCCTGCCTACGACGGCCAGAATAAACAAGCGTGGACGCAGCCTGTTGGCTGGGAGTAACGTTCAAAGAAGCCATTGAGGTCGGTGTCAGTCACTACCGGACGCCTCTCCCGTCAGGGCGGCGTTGCTGAGCTACCGACGCCTGCGGACTACCAGTAACGACGCGCAACTGAACATCAAAAAAGACGTCGGTTCAGGGATTGGCGAAAGGAGAAAATTCGGTCCGAGCAATGCGCTTGAAGACGGCGTTGTCGGTACCGAGAATCCAGCCCCGCCGGACAGGCCGGAAATACCCGTCAATGAAGTTGAGGACGAGAACGAATTAAAATTCGTGAAGATCAAATCGTCGTTGTCGTAGCTTGCTCCAATGATATAGGTCTGCCCTGACACCAGAACCACCGGGGAGATCAATTCGTACCTCAGGAGAGAGTTCTGCATGACCGTAGTGTCCGGTGTGCTGGCGGTTCCGGATTGCACTGTCGCAGAAGCGAGAAGCGATGTTCCTGTAGCATCCCAGATACCGACTTGATGCGCCTCTCTCAAGCCATCGCCACCAGCGTCCATCACACCCAACGCTTCAACCTGAATTCGTTCTGTCGTTGTAAACTGCCAGCCGACAGTACCAGTAGGCTGGAGACTGGTGAGCGCAGAGAAGCCGTCAACGGCAAGCTCGGCGCGCAGTGATCCGGCACCGGGAAACAGGAGAAGGAATAGCAGGATTCTCAGCGGCAGGAAGGCGCGGAAAAGCATAACGGGCTCATGATGAACGGCAAAATGGGTCCGGCAAGCCGGTTCAACCCCCAGAATGTACTTCTATTCACATGCGCGGGCAACACGACTGGATGAAGCTCGCCTTCCAGTACGGCCCATTTGCTGGTGGTTATCAAAAATCTACCGGATTTCATTACAATGGGCGGCACATTCTTTTCCGTCCAAATGAAATGATCCCATGAGATTCAAAGCAATCACTTGCGCCGTTTTCTTTCCCCTTCTTGTCGCTGCTGTATTGCCTGCCCAGGACTGGCCTGCATTTCGAGGTTCGACTGGAACGGGGATGGCGGTCGGCACCTCACTGGCTGATGCGGAAGAAATCGGACTGAATGTCCGGTGGAAGCGCGAGCTTGGAAGCGGCTACAGCAGTGTCGTCGTGTCGGGCAATTACGTTGTAACGATGTACACAGATGGAACCCATGACCTCGTCGGGGCCTTTGCTGCGGCTGACGGCGAACAAATCTGGTCCGTACCGGTGGGCGACATGTACAAAGGTGAAAACGGCTCCTTCGACGGCCCGATTTCAACACCACTGATCGCGGATGATAAAGTGTTCTGCCTGACTCCCGCCGGCAGGTTGCTTTGTTTGAAGCTTGAAGATGGCAGCGAACTCTGGAGCCTCGATGTCATCGAGACATTCGAATCGCAGAAACCGATGTACGGTTTTGCCACGTCGCCGATAATGGCCGGTGGTTCACTTATCGTTCAGTCTGGCGGAGAGGATCAATCACTGTCTGGAATTGATCCGGCAACCGGCGAAGTCAGATGGTCCTGCACAAGCGACAGGATCAACTCCCAGTCACCATCGGTCATTGCAATTGACGGCCGCGAAATCGTCCTGGCTGCCGGCGGGTAATTTCTGTGTGGAGTTGATCCGGACAATGGCGACGTTCTGTTTGAGCACGAGCATGGTGCTGGAAACGGCTCCGCTATGGTGCCGGTGGTCTTTGACGATGACAAGGTTCTGTTGACGACCGACGACACTCACTCCATCGCCTTTTCTGTCAGGACGTCGGGAGACAGCTTTCAGATTTCGGAACAATGGCAGAACAACTCAATCAAGAACACATATAACGTCCCGGTAAACAGCGAACGAAACCTGTTTGCGTATTCAACGCGAATTCTTACCTGCGTGGATCAAGAAACCGGAGAGGCCGCATGGAAATCCCGCAAACCCGGTGACGGATTCCTGATCGTCGTTGACGGTTATCTGATCGTGAACACGAAAAAGGGTGGTCTCTATGTGGCCCGTGCGACAGCCGATGGTTACGAACAGATTGCCGGGGAACAGATCTTCGATGATCTGGTCTGGTCCCTACCCGCATTCAGCAACGGCGCAGTATTCATGCGTAGCCTTGGTGAACTCGCATGTGTTGAACTGACAGGCGGGGATTCCGTCGTTGCGAGCACGGAGTCATCAACCACTGCCGGCAATGCACTGGAAGCATTGCTGACGACCACGCGGGTCATGAGCGATGCAGACGCCCAGAAGAGCGTGGACGAGTTCCTTGAGTCCCAGCCCACTTTCCCGATGATCGAAGGTGGTATCGCAGAGTTCTTCTATAAGGGCGACGCAGATGATGTTGCCATTGCCTGCGACGTGTTTGGAGCCCGTCAGGAAAGACGGATGACACGTATCGCAAATACTGACACGTTCTATTTTGCGTTGGAGCTTCCTCAGGATGCGCGCGTTAACTATGCGTTTCTGGTTGACTACCAGATTCAAACCGACCCGCGAAATACGAGGACGATGACCAGCTCGATGTATGCGGGCGAGATGGAATTTGCAGTCAGGCTACCGGGTGAACCACCACTTGAAATGTCATGGTTTGCAATGCCGGGCTGGGAACAGCCGGCTTTTCTAGCCGAAGTTGACGAGCTTCAAGGAAAGCTCGTCGAGCATGAGATCGAGGCGACCGACGAAGAAGCCGAGCCGCACGCGTTTTCCGTCTACTTGCCTCCAACGACCGAGTCATCGGACGCACGGCATCCGGTTGTCTACGTATTTGACGGGGACAACGCCATTGACCGTGGCCGTCTACATGAAATTGCCGACAACATGAGCCGGAACGGAGAGGCGCCGATCATCGTTTTTCTCAAGGGTTTCGGCGGACCGGACTTTATGAATGATATCGCCAGCAAAATTGTTCCGTTCGTAGACAGCAATTACCCGACGATCGATGACCGTGCTGGCCGGGTATCTGTTGGCAACGGCATGGCCGCGGGAATGGGCTTCGGGCTACTCGGCGCACACCCCGAACTCTTCGGCTCGGCAAGTATTCAAACTCCGCTTGTTTTCGACGACGCAGTTGCAGCGACTCTCGAGCAGATGCAGTCCATGGAGCTCCCATGCGATGTCTACATCGAATGGGGCCGTTATGACATGTTCAATCCTGACGAAAACTGGGACGTCCGGAAAATCGGCCAGCAGTTGTTTGATGGAATCTCGAGCTCCGACAATGTCAGCGTCACAGGCGGTGAGGTAAACGACTCGACTGACTGGGCGAGTTGGCAGAACCGGTTTGACCGCGTCGTGAACATGATCAGGTAAACGAGACAGGTGGCGACGACGAGTTGCGCTTCCATCACTCATTGCTGACCGCGAAGAAGAGATTTTCAGGGAACGAATAGTTGCCGGAAATATCAAACGCCCGAACAACTGCATGATAAGCGCCCGGCGGCAGGTCCAAGTCCAGCCGCCAGCGCCCTTTTTCCGGGATCAGGCCGGCCTCAAGTGCGAAGGGCTCCTGCTGGAACCCGGTGCCGTTGTAGAACTGCTGTGTCAATAAATCAACGACGTGCAGCTCAACCTCATCGGTCGAAACGTTGTCACTCTGCAACCCCTGCAGGCTGACCCGATTCGCAGGAAACTCATGCCCGTTCTGATACTTGGGTGCAAATCTGCAGAGCGGGTCGCCGCCATCTACTTCGAAATGTGCGGGTCCGAATACAAGTCCGTAGTTGTCATCAACGTCCTCACTACGGGCGCTGATCAGAAGGTCGTCAACCTCGTTTTCAGTCTCGACATATACGGATACGGTTTTTTGCCACCCGGTTATGATCGCGTCAAAAACCCCCGGACTGACGATCAACTCGACGGGCTGATCCTGCCAGTGGTTGCCGTTCCAGAATCGACCGGTAGTGCCACTTTCGACCGTTACTAGAATGCGTTTGATTCCTTCATCATCGTCACTGAAACCGCTCAGATCGAGATGCCTTGAAAGCAGTAACATTGATTCGGGCTTGTTGATCGTCACACATGGATCGGCGGGACGATTGCGCATGGCCTTCATCTGCTGCAGATACTCATAAATGGTTCCCGGCGGCAGCAGATGGATCGCATTATCAATCTGGTATGGATCAACAGACAGGTCGTAGTACTCGTATTCACCGTTGAACCAGTTAATGAAAATCGAGTCGTGCATGCGCAGTCCTGTGTAGACAAAGTCTATCCGCTGACCGTTAACGTTCTTCTGAGCCCAGTTTTCGATCATGATCGCAGGCTGCCATCCTCTTTCATCAAATGCGGCTGGATCATCCAATAGTGGCTCAAACGATTTCGCCTCGATAAATGGAGGAATCGCAGCCCCGGCCAGATCGAGGATTGTGGGACAGATGTCGATGTGCGCGATGAGATGATCAGCTGAGCTACCGGATGTCCCGGGGCCTTTGACCAGAAGTGGCACCCTCGTGGTGGAGTCGTACGGTGACTTCTTTGCCCTGAGGCGATTCTGGCCAAGCAGATATCCATTATCGCTCGTCAGAAAAATCCAGGTGTTTTCAAGCTGGTCTTCTGTCAATGAACCAATGACTGTTGCAACCATGTCATCAATCGATTTCACCGCCCGTGCGCGACTGCGGTATTCGGATTTAAGCCACTCAATTCGTGAGCTCGTGAACGGCCTGGCCTCTGACAAATGCGAGGGTTTGTCGGACATATCCGGCTCATTAAAAGACGGTCCTTCCACAAGTTCCGGTGCCGGAGCATCTGCATATTCCCGCTTTACCATCCCCGTTTCCGGTTGCCCGCCGGACGGATAGTGAGGCGCTAATGGCGCGAGGTAGAGAAAAAACGGCTGATCAGGGTTGGCCGTGAGATGAGTCTGAAGGAAATGGACAGCGTCCTGAGCATCAACATCTACGATGTAATCGTCCGGACCTGTGAACATATGTCCGCCACCTTCGCGCACGCGAGTCGAAAACCTGTAGGTGTTGTAGTACAGGCCTCCACCGTTGAGCACGAAGTCATCCCAACCCGGCGGGACTCGAAAATCAAAATTGGCGTGGTGATATTTCCCGATGTGCATCGTGCGGTATCCGGCATCCTGCAACCAGACGCCCAGTTCGTCCTGGTCGTGCCCTCTTGCAACAAATTCTGCATAGCTGCCGGGAAAGTAATTTGATGTCGGCGTTGCGGGATTGTTGACGCGAATACCAGTGTTGAAGGCATACTGGCCTCGCATCAACGCAGCCCTGGAAGGGCCGCAAAATGGTGTTGTGGCGTGTACGTTGGTGAAGCGAATCGCTTCCTGCGCAAGCGCATCGATGGCCGGATAATATTCACTGGTGAATTCCGGAGACAGCATTGCCGCATCAGCGTCATCCATATTGATCAGGATGATGTTCGGCTGAACTGTCTGACAGTTCGCCGTAGAGGCATCGAAAAGAGGAGCGAACGGAATCAACAACCAGACCAACACAACTTGCGCGCG
>JBCCFB010000029.1:0-33851 GCA_039029995.1 Planctomycetota bacterium | reverse complement strand
GGTAATCACTGCATCGTTTGACGCAGTTTCTACTCAGCAATTCTTAGTGACGATTACTTGCGACGACGGGCAAGTACGACCAGTGAAGCCAATCCGAGAACTGAGGCGGTTGCCGGTTCCGGAATCGCATCATAGCTGATTCGAATTTGGTCGATGTTGAACGTGTTACCTGCACTGTGGCTTTGAATCGCCCACTGGACCGCGTCGATATCAATATTCTGGAGTCCACCGGAAACGGTGCCTGTGTGACCGTTAAATCGGTTCTGCCATGTGCTACCGTCGCTTGTCGGTGTACCGACCCAGTAGGTGTAGCTGTCATCGGTGAAATCAAGTGTCAGACCGTAAGTCACCGGTCCGCCCGATGTGCCGTTTTGAACAACGCCTGCAACGCCGCTGAACGGTCCATTGCTTCCGACACCGGTCAGTCGGATGCGGTCACCGAACGTTCCACTGGCAGCCTGCGCATCAAAGCGAAGTGCACCGACGTTTGTATTGGTCGCATCGTTCCGCAGCGAAGTCATGAACAACAGTTCGTTACCGTTGGTCAGGTCAAAGTCTGCCAGGGTCACCGAAATAGTGATTGAGTTTGCGATCGCAGAATTGACACTGAGACCGAAGGGGCGGTCACCGGAAAAACCATCGCCGCGGGTTACGTTAAACGCACCGTCGAAGAGAACATTGTCCGCGGCACCACCGGCGTTGAAAAACTGCGCGAACAAACCCTGGTCGGAATTCAGATTCGCCTGTCCCGGAGGAGCGCTGTTCGGGTTGTCGTTGAAGTTCCATTCTTGAATGGTGATATCGGCCGAGCCGACACTTGCCGCGACCAGTACGATACAGATCGCAATAGACAGCGTCTTCTGAATCATGATGTCAATTCCGGGGAATGCAAAGGTGAGGAAAGCAAATTGATGGCTTTCATTATCTGATACCGATTTCAAAACAGGTAGTTTCCATAAGCCCCAATTTGCAAAAAAACGCCAATAAAAGTCGATATCGAGGTCAAAAACGCCCAGCAATGGCGTGTTCCCTGCCAAACCAGGACGCTTTTAGAATTTCCTGATTGCTCGAACAGCCGTACGCCAGGGCCCCGGGTAGCCTTCAATGGTCAGGCTATCGTCGTCCGGATCCAGAAAATCAGTGAGACTTTCGAACTTCATGAACTCAGTGCGACGTTGTTCGTCCGGGGTTACGCGGGTGTGTGACACGATCTCAACATCCTTAAAGCCTGCTCTGCGGACCCAATTCACAAGACAGTCTTTTGTCGGCACGAAATAAACGTTGCGCGCTTTTGCGTAACGTTGCTCAGGAAACAGCGCGGTGTGCCCGCTTCCATCGATCGTCTGTGATTCGATCAATGCAATCCCGCCCACACGAAGCGAGTTCAGCAATCCGCGCAGGATGTCAATCGGACTGCGATGATGGTAGAGAATGCCCATACATAGCGCGACGTCAAACGCTTTGTGAAAAACGTAAAGGTGTTCGCACCCGAGGCGGTCGTACTGTAGATGATCCAGCTGCAGATAACGCTGAATCAGTTCAAAGGTGACACAAAAGGGAATCGAGGGATCGAGTCCGAGAACAACGGACGGATCTTGAGCAGCCGCACGGAACATGTAATATCCGTTTCCGCATCCGACGTCCAGAATTCGTCTGCTGCGAAGATCCCCGAGCGCCGGTGCGATTCGCTCCCACTTCAAATCCGATCGCCACTCGGCGTCAATTTCCAGCCCGAACAAATTGAATGGGCCCTTACGCCACGGATGGAGGACGTTGACAATCTGCTTCAAGGCTTCGAATTGAGTATCGGTGAGATCCTTACGCTGTCCGATAGAAACATGTGCGCTGGAGAGGTCGATCTGGAGCGGAGCCGGAAGCTCCCCGACGTCCGGCAGGTTTGCCAGTGCCGCGGCCATTACCTTGAACTTTTCAATTTCCAGCATTTTGTCGGCTTGAATCCGCAGACGCTGGACTTCCTCCCGATCAACATTCGGTGATAATTGTTCAATTAGATCAGTACGTTTCCGGAACAACATCTCAAGCTGGCTTTATTGTGGTTCATACAGACAGGCTGTTTGCCGAACTCGATTTGAATTCAGGCGAATTCGCTTTTGACGAAAACGTCGCGCGTGTTTTCGATGATATGATTTCGCGCAGCATCCCGCTATATGCCGACGTTCAACGCTCGGTTCCGGTACTCGCGGATCTGCTGGATCACGACCCTGTCCGGGTCATCGACCTCGGTTGTTCAACGGGAACATCATTGATTCATCTAGCGCGGACACTGGGTCACCGGAACTTGAAGCTGACGGGCATCGACAATTCAGCGCCGATGCTTTCCCGCTGTTCGGAAAAACTGAGATCGTTCGGCCTACATGAGTCGATCGAAACGGTTCAGGCAGACATCAGCCGGTTTGAGTTTTCAGACGCTTCCATTGTCCTGATGAATTACACGCTGCAATTCATTGATGTGGAAAAAAGGCTCGAAGTCCTGAAGCGCATTCGCAGTTCCATCAGCCGCGGCGGCTTTCTGCTGGTCAGTGAAAAAGTGATTCACAACCGGCCTCAAATGGACAGCGCTCTTGTCGAACTCTATTTTGAATTCAAAAGACGGCAGGGCTACAGCGAACTCGAAATCTCGCGCAAACGTGACGCATTGGAAAATGTGCTGGTTCCGCTGACGATGGAAGACAACGTGGAGTTGTTCCGTAGTGCCGGATTCAACGAAGTTGAAGTCCTGTTGAAGTGGTTCAACTTCGCCACGTTTATCTGCCGCCCGTGATCAACATCTACGGTCAATTCGCGGGCGTATTTTCCCGGCATTTCCGCAGGCAATGCACAGAGCCAAAAAAAGGGAAGCGGTTGCCCGCTTCCCTTGTTTGACTTTTTTAGCAGCGACTGCTTATTCGCCGTCCCGCTCTTCTTCTTCGTGAACGATTTCGATTTCGTGCCCGGCTTCCGCCAGCAGTTCTTCAAGAGCTGCGTCCAGTCGGTCACCGCGGACGCCTTTGTGGCGGATGATGCCGTCGGCGTCGATAACGTAAATCGTCGGCCAGCCGCGAACGCCCCATCTAGTCGAAATAGGTCCGCTGGTGCTGCCTCCGTTCCAGAAGCTGCGCCATGTGATGTTTTCCTCTTCCATGACCTCTTTCAGCTGATCGCGATCACTATCGCTGTTAACGCCGATAAGAGCAAAAGGTACGTCTGCCAGTTGTTTCACGAGCGACCGCTCATGAGGGTACATAGCCCGGCAGGGACCTCACCAGTGACCCCAGAAGTCCAGCAGGATCACTTTGCCTTTGTAGTCGCTCAACTTGAATGCAACGCCTTCGATGTCCTCGCCTTCGATATCGGGAACAGGCATGCCGACTTCCAGCATTTTCTGGAACTCGATCGCTTCCATCCGGGCGGAATAAGCCACGCCCCGGGAATCAGCTTCTTCCGAGTAGTCACCCATCAACGCGGTCTTGAGTTCTTCCAGCGTTGCATCGACTGCTTCTACGTCCTCTGCATCTTTTCGCGTCTCATCGAGATGCGTGTAAAGCGTGTAGATTGCGGCAGCTTGAACAGAGGCGTTGGGGTTGGATGATTTGATCTTCATCAGCATTTCTTCTGCTGAATCCGGATACATCCTCGGAATGACGGGCAGGATGTCGGCAAGCTCTTCGCATTCACCGTGATGCTCGAGGATCACTTCGATGATCTCTTCACGATCTTCGGGAGAACGAAGCATGCTGAGAGCGAAGAACAATCCTTCACGCGCTGATTCGGCGGTGGGATCAGCTTTAGCGAGCTCCCAGATCGGCCCCGCATACTCCGACGGATCAGGCTGGCTCTCACGGAGCTCCATCATTTTGTCACGGTCACCGCGGGCTGCACGAACTTCTTCCATGAATTCAACACGGACTTGCTCCCACGCATCCATGTAATCTTCGATCGTCTCCAGTTGCGGCTCTTCAGCTTGGTCTGCGGCATCTTCGTCCTGAGCAAAAACAGCAGGTGCGAGAAACAGCATTGCCAACATGAACGCCGGAACTGAACTCAGAATTCTCTTCATTCTTTCTCTCCGGTTAGTCGGAATACATTGCGAATCAACGGCGTCATTGTAGCCACGCGGCGCAGCGGTTGAACCCGGATTCAGTGGACGGATACCGACTTGCCCCGATAACCGGAACTTTCATCAGATCAGTAAGTCAGAAAACCCGCACATCTTTCCCCGTGAAACCGTACCCGGCCTCCGGCAGGGTATGACCTACCTTTTCCAGACCTCGTGCTGCATTGCCGCGGCGATTGTTCCGGACCGGCAGTGCAGATGCGGCACGCCATGAGACAACAGAAAAGACCCGCGGGAAATACAGAAGACCCGCAAAGATCAGTGAGCCTGCACACAACAGATGAGCAAAGACCGCCCACGGAAACCGCCGTTTATTCAACAGATACTGGCCTGCTACTTCGCGTTTTTCATCGCGACAGCAATGGTTGTGATGCTGGACGAGCCCAACGCACGGCTTGAGTCCCTGGCAACAGACCTTGGCGGCCACAGTGCACGTAACTGGGATTACGAACATCCATTGCCACTGCTGCCGCAAAACAGCAGACTCGTCGCCTGGCTGCATCCGGTTGAAGCGGTCAACCTGTCCGGACTGGACATCGATCTCGAAGAACTTCGCGCGGCTGTTGAATGTGGTCCGGAAATCACTGTTCTCAACTTGAACGACAATCCAAGAGTCACCGACGAAGCGATTCCGATGCTGAACTCTCTTCGATCCCTGGCAAGACTTTCCATCGCCGGCACTTCAATTACACCATCAGGTGCAAAACAACTTGAGATCGCCGTACATGGCGGCACTCAACCGGTGATCCGTGACGTCTATTACGAGCGCCTCGCAACGCAACCCGGAACCGAAGCGAACATCATCACATGCGGTGCCGCAGACGACTAAAGCTAACCGTCATTATCGGACTGCGACTGCAGCAGTGCCCGGCGCAAACGGCACTTTTCCTCCGGCACTCGTTTACCGTCCCGATAAAACTGCAGCAATCTTTTGCTTTGTGACGCCAGCTTTCTCCGCACCTCTCGCCGTCGTCCCTTCACGCGTTCGATCTTCATCGAGTCATATTCAGTCGTGTGATGTCGCAACCATGCGATAACAGCCGACCCGGCTCTTCGTTCTATCGGGATTCGTTTGGTGCGAGCCACAGTGCCGCTACCCACGGGAGTTGCATGGCGGCTGATCTGCTCTGCCATTTCACCGGCAAGCTGTTCGTACCGGGCATCAAAATCAAGGAAGGTTAGAACAGCCCGGCGAAACTCGTTCACGTAATCCGACTGTTGCTGATCTCTTCGAACCTTCGCCTGTTTTTTTCGTTTGGCGTATTGTTCGGTTGAACGTTCTTTTTCGAGTTCATTGCGGATTCGTTCGATCGTTGCTGTTGGTGCCCAGACGCCCTGCGAGAATACACGCCGGCCTTTCTTCTGCTGAACCAGCCAGTGCGGACCGGCTTTCTTGGTGCGCCGTGTCAGAGCCGCATCGCCGGGCGGAAGCAATGACCACGCCTCAGGAACTCGCAAAAGCGTACCGTCCTCCGTCAAGACACGGCGGCGGCGAGGTGATTTACGTACGACTCGAATCTGTTCTTGCATAAGCTTCAGGGCGTTGCTCCGGCAATTCATGCAGGCTCGACTGCGAGCATCATCCGGAACAGGTCTTGGCTAAAATCGGACTTTCGTCGGGCGGCATATCGTGCGACTGACACGCACAAAGCCCGTTGTTTCTCTTATCGAATACAAACTGCTGTGGCTTTATAAATCCCCTGCGACACCTATAATACGCCGGATTTTTCGAGTCGAAACCGGCCTGCTCACACATCATGTCCGACCAAACTGTCATCGTAAAAAGCTTTTCATGGCGTGATCTCTGCCCATGGACCATTATTCTCAGGACTCTACCTGTCGCAGTCAGCTTCCCCGTGCTGGCGTGGGCGACGGTCGGCCTGGTTCTGACTCCGATGGGCTGGCTCGTAAGTGACACCGTTTTCGTCAGCGACGAAATGGTCGATTCAGACGCGAGGCTTGCGGAAACCGTTGAACTCAACCGCAGTCCCTACCGGACCGTCTTTCGAGCTACCGAGTCTGGAACCGGTGCCGTTCATATCCTTGGAATTCCATTGAGCGGTCCGCGGGTCGTATTCATGCAAATGGTCGATCCGTTCCGTGACATGTTTCAGTCCGGAATGTCGCTGCGTGAATTTCTATATCATCTGTTCGGCTGCATCTGGACGCTCATTGTCTGGTCCTTTATCGGTCTGGCGATAACGCGAGTCGCACTGTTGCGATTAACCAGAGGAGAAGATATCGACCTCGACGATTCGTTTGACTTTGCCGTCAGCAAATTCAAGGACGCAATTGCTGCGCTGGGTATGCCGCTTCTGGCTGTCCTCGTTCTATGCGTTCCGGCCGCGTTGATCGGAGTTTTTATGACTTTCGATATCGGCGTGATGATCGGCGGAATATTCTGGCTCGTGGTTCTTGCCCTCGGCTTGCTGATGGGCCTGCTGCTACTCGGACTGATGTTCGGATGGCCGCTGATGATCTCAAGTGTCAGTGCGGAAGGCCAGAATTCGTTTGATGCAATGACCCGTGCCTATGCCTATGTATTCCAGCGACCGCTGAACTATATCTTTTACGCCATTGTGGCGATGCTTTTCGGCGGATTCTGCTGGTTGGTGGTCAGCAACCTGACGAACCGCGTTGTCGATCTGAGCTACTGGGCGGCGAGTTGGGGGACCAACATATCCGACGCGGAGCGGATTGAAATCATCAAAGACAACCTTGATCCACGGCCGATCGTTGAACCGCAAACGACAACACAAAACGAGACGGAATTCGATCCGGACATGGTCCTTGCGCTTGCTCCGCAGGAAGGTCAAAACGGACGTCAACGCGGCCCCGTTCCGGGCGGCGCAGCTGTCATTGGCGATACGATGAACGAGGCCGCCGAGCCTGCTGTGCAAAACGCCGGTGACGGCGATCGCCCGTCCACGGGTCCGCCAAACAACGAAACAGAAGAGCCGGAAACGGTCTCAGAGGCGATCCCCGAGACAACCGGCACACCAGCTGGAGCCGTGCCGATTGACGCTCCGGTCACAAGTTCCCTGCGCAACGGCCGGGCGATTATCGGATTCTGGAATGGAATGCTCCGCACGATCGCGGCCGCATTCATTTACGGACTGTTCTGGTGCATGGCTTCGGCGATCTACTTGCTGCTCCGGAGGGATGTCGATGAAACCGAGCTGGACGAAATCTACCTTGTCGATGAGCGGCGCACGTACGACTTACCACCGCTTCAGTCGGATGAACACGGCATTCCGCAGGTGCAAACGCCCGTTCCGGTGGACGGAGTGGACGCTGACGAAAGCAACGGCGACTCGCCGGACTAGTTGCAAGCGACGTATCAGCGACCCGTTGAAGAAGCTCGTTACTATTGCTGGTTCGTCCGGTTACTTCCAGCTTATGCAGTCGCCGATCACGGCAACGTTTCAGCGTAATGGAACCTGGCGGGATAACGTGCTCAGCGCGCCCCTGATGGTCATTTGATGATCAGCGAAGTATCTTGTTCGATGCGCTGCCGGCGTATGGTCTTTTCACAACTGACCGCAATCGAAACGTCTCTCATCCGGAACAATGCCGATGTTCGACAATCTTTTTCAAGATGTATCTTTCCTGAATCTGATCAGCCTGACCGGCCTGTTTTCGATGGTCTTCCTCGCATGGCTGATGAGCTCGCACCGCGAAAAAATCAACTGGCGGCTGGTCGGGATGGGCATGCTGTTTCAACTGTTGATCGGGATCATTGTTTTCAATTCGCAAAGCTGGACGTTTGGTGGAAAGTTCCCCAACGGCATCATGTTTTATGCGATGGACGCCTTCTTCGGAAACATCCGTGCATGGTCAGATGAAGGGGCCAATTTTGTTTTCGGTGGCGGCACTTTCACGTACAACGACCTTGGTGGAAATGAAGTCAACAACCGTCTTTATCTCGTCACCACATTTGCATTCGGCGTCATCCCGACGGTCATATTTTTTGCCGCTTTGATGAGCGTTTTGTATCACATCGGAATTATGGATCCGGTGATCCGCGGCATGGCGATGATCATGCAGAAGGTCCTCGGCACATCGGGCAGCGAAAGCCTTGCGGCAGCAGCAAACGTATTTGTCGGGCACACCGAGGCACCGCTGGTCGTAAAGCCGTTTATTGCATCTATGACGCGATCAGAACTCAATGCCATGATGGTCGGAGGATTCGCGACGATCACCGGAGGCCTGATGGCGGTTTTTGTCGGCATGAAAATTTCGGCCGGCCATCTGGTCGCAGCCTCTCTGATTTCCGCGCCTGCGGCTCTTGTAATCGCCAAGATTCTTCAGCCGGAAACGGAAGAATCAGAAACGATGGGAATCGTAAAAACGAAGTTCGAAAAGACTTCGGGGAACGTAATCGAGGCAGCTGCTAATGGTGCGAGTGACGGTGTCAAACTGGCCATCAATATCTGCGGCATGCTGATCGCGTTCCTCGCTTTAATCGCCATGCTGGATTCACTTCTGGGGTGGCTTGGCGAAATGATCGAGTTGTGCCTGAACAATTTCCGCAATGCACCGCTGGACATCGAATGGTCGTTGAAGGGGCTGTTCGGACTGTTGTTCTGGCCGCTTGCCTGGCTGATGGGAATCGAGATGTCACAGTGCGGAATTTCCGGCGAACTGCTTGGCACCAAGATGGTCGTCAATGAATTTATCGCCTACGCGGATCTGAGTTCGGCAATGTCCGCGATGCAGGAAAACCCGGCGGACGCGCCTGAGATAAGCAAGCGTACCGAAGTGATACTGACCTATGCTCTGTGCGGTTTTTCAAATTTCGGCGCAATCGGTATACAGCTGGGCGGTATCGGGCCGCTGGCTCCAAACAAGAAAGGCGACCTCGCCCAGCTGGGGCTACGCGCAATGCTGGGCGGTATGCTGGCCTGTTGCATGACGGCGTGCATCGCCGGGATGCTTTACGGGGTTCTCGGCTAGATCAACTAACCGGCCCCACGCTAAGCGGATGCTCACAATTAAGCTTTAGATTTTCCGTCGTTCTTTGAAGAACCAGAAGAGCTTTCGGGTCTCAGCTTGAAATGCACTTGTGGTGGTTCAAAGTCTTTCGGTTTTAACAGGCGTGGAATACTCGTTTTGCGAGCGAGAACCACGTTGTGTTGCCTGTGATCTCAAATCCAGCCAGATAGGCTCGCACCGCGTTCTTGTGGTCGAAGCTTTTCGGATTGCCGTTTCTTCCCGGCTCGTTGATCCGAGTACTGTCGGAAACATCAATGTTGCCTTCAGCGTTAATTCAATCGTCGATTCATGACAACGACAGTTCGAACAGGGCCCGGATTCCGGCCTTGAGAGTAGTATTTTCAGTCGCCCGATTTTCGCCGGCATACTTGAGACCGAGTGACTGGTAACTCAAGTCAAAAACGCCACGCACGGGAAGAATGCCATCAACGGTCGTGATGCCAGCCTGTAATGCCAGACCTGGAGCAACATAGGCTTCAACTTCGGATTGATACGTCATTTTGCCGGTCAGCTGCCTTGCCATCTGGAGAGCCTGCCCCCGCACGAACTGAAGTTTTCGCACGAATTGACGCCGGTTGCTTTCAAATAACAACAAAACTAAGGCGAATTGATGTGCAATTGGATTGTGCGGCGGCATTTTGAATAATGGAAGCCACACAACTGAATCATTTGCCCCCGCGACCAAAGCTTCCATTGATGTCTGATTCCGCCAACCAGCCGACATCCGATTACGAAAGCAGTTCCCCCGGAGAACGCCGGGTTTTCGCTACGACATCATGGAGCATGGTCCTGCAGGCGTCTGACCCGGAAAACCCTACCGCTGCGCGCGAGGCTCTTGCCAACCTGTGCGAAGCCTACTGGTTTCCTCTGTATTCCTTTATCCGGAGAAAAGGAAACGGACGAGACGAAGCAGAAGATCTGACTCAGGCTTTTTTCGCTGAGCTGCTTGAAAAAGAACGACTCAACAGGGCCGATCGTGAACGCGGCCGTTTCAGAACGTTTTTGCTTACATCGCTTAACAACTTCATCTCTAACGACTGGCGCGAAAAGCAGGCACTGAAACGTGGTGGGGGCAGGACACCGATCTCGTTTGACTTTGATGACGCGGATCAGCGATATACGAACCTCCCTCATCACGAGCTGACTCCCGAAAAAATATTCGAGCGGAACTGGGCTTTTGCATTGCTTGAGCAGACGATGGCGAATGTCCGCAGCCAGTATGAGGACTCCGGCAAAGCGACTCTGTTCGAAGAGCTGAAAGGTGTGATCACCGGTCAAGCGGTTCTCTCATATGAAGCGATTGCGCAGCGGCTTGAAATGAAAGAAGGAGCTATCAAAGTCGCCGTTCACCGACTTCGACAACGTTATGGCGAGCAATTGCGCATGCAGATCGCGCGGACCATTGATGATCCTGCAAATGTGGACGTGGAACTTCAGGCACTGTTTTCCGCGTTGAACCCGGAATCCGCCTGATCGCCGGGAGCGCGCGGAGAATGACGACCGCCTGCGATTTGAAGCAGAAAAAAAATGGATTTGCCTGTAACCTTTGAAAATCGACCGTTTAAATAGAGGTAAGCAGTCGAAATTCACGTTTTACGGTGTCAGGCAGACAAGATGACCGAACAGGTAATTTGCGAGCAATGTGGCAAGAACCTCCCCCCGGATGCTCCGGAGGGTGCCTGCCCGAACTGCCTGATGGGACTGGCGCTGCAGGGCGCACAGGACGCCATGCTGGCAGACGGAGGAGCCAGCAGCCATCCCGGGTCGGCGGCGGGAGCCTTCGGGCTGCCCAATGCAGAGCAGTTGATGGATCGCTTTCCCAACCTCGAGATCGAACATCTGATCGGTCGTGGAGGGATGGGTGCGGTCTATCGTGCACGCCAAACCAACCTGGACCGCACAGTTGCCCTGAAAATTCTGTCGCCGCGGCTTGGCGACGATCCGACGTTCACCGAAAGATTCACCCGCGAAGCGCGCACGCTGGCACGGCTTTCCCACCCGAATATCGTCACCGTTTTTGATTTCGGGCAGACCGATGAGATGTACTATCTCGTTATGGAATTTGTGGACGGGGTTAACCTGCGCGACGCAATTCAAATCGGGCGGGTTGAGCCGGACCGTGCTCTGGAAATCGTTCAACAGATCTGCGGCGCGCTGCAGTTCGCGCACGACCAGGGCATCATTCACCGGGACATCAAGCCGGAGAACATTCTGATCGATCGTCGCGGACACGTAAAAATCGCTGACTTCGGCCTGGCCAAACTACTTCAACCGGACGCCATGGATTTCACGCTGACCGGAACGCGCCAGGTGCTCGGCACGCTCAGCTATATGGCTCCCGAGCAAATTGAAAAGCCGCAAACGGTTGATCACCGCGCTGATCTCTATTCACTTGGAGTTGTTTTTTACGAACTGCTCACCGGGGAACTTCCAATCGGCCGGTTTGCTCCACCAAGCCAGAAATCTGCGAATATCGCCGGGCTTGATGATGTCGTGATGCGAACACTCGAAAAGGAACCGGATCTTCGATTCCAGCAAGCCAGTCAGATCAGTGCGGCTGTCGAAACGCTCGACCCTGACGACTTGCACGAGGCGGCGCTGGCGTCACATGGACGTTCGGCTTCAGAAACCGGCGAAGAGCCGGTCACGGATCTTATTCCATTTACCATCTACAATCTTCCCACAAAGAAGATCAAGACTCCCGGCATCGCAAGGGGCCTCGGAATCGCACGGGGATATCGCGATCGAATCGAACTGGAAATCGAGGTCAATGATCTCACCGGGCTGGGTGGATCGGAATACCGCAAAATCGTCATCCCGGTAGACGACATCGCATCTCTAGAACTTGGCGAGTCATTCTTCGGGGACAGCCTGCGTGTTCAAGCGACAACCATGGACGCCGCACGACGCGTTCCCGGTGCCAAACAAGGTCGTTTTTCGATGGTTACCCGCAAACGTGATCGTCACAAGTCACGTGATTTCGTCACGCAGATGATGCGCGCGGTATCAGCAAAACATCCGTCACGCGCTCCTGTGCCACGTCCACCTGTCAAGAATTCGGTTGTTACTGAAGAAGACATTTTCACAGTAGACGAGCGATTGAAGGTTCCACGCATCGGAATGTTCGTCGGAGTATTCCTGCACCTGCTGGTGATGACCGGACTGATCATTTACGGGATCGTCGAACTGGCCAGCTATCAAGCGACAGGGCGAACCTTTGACTCAGCTCCGCCTGAGGTCATTCCCCTTTTCTTCCTGATGGGTTTCGGTTCACTGGTCGTATCAATACTGCTTTATTTCATTTCCAGAAACCTGGCCTATCGCTCGAACTACCACTTCGTGATAGCCGGCCTGGTGATCTGCGTAGTGCTTCCGGCCACTCCAGCGGTGGTAATTCACCTGCCGTTTGTCATCTGGGCTCTTGTGGTGATGGCGCTCAGGCGCACCCGGGACGTCTTCCAGTTCGAACTTGTGGACCAACGCAGACGGCGCGACACGATCGCCACTCAACCGCCGGTGGAAAACCGATCCTGGCTCGGCCGTAACTGGCCGTTCTTGCTGATAAGCGTTGCACTGCTTTCCGCTTTACTTACATCAATTGCTTTGGACGCTCAAAAGACTTATCCAGACGCACCCACTGCCGTCGTAACTGACAATGCGAATGGTGTCAAAAGTGACCCGATCATCGTGGAACCTGTCAACGTGGATCCGATTGATATCGAGCCGTTCGAAACGAGGGAAACGTGGACGGAAGTAGCGCCCCCAGCCTATCCGATGGACCAGGCAAACGTCTCAACCCGGGCCAAAGTCGGTCTCTTTTTCCTGCTTTCGATCGGAATGGGACTGGCAATGCTGGCGGTAGTCATTGCAAAAATCAGCTATTCCTATTCACGCCGGAAAAAGGCAAACGACGACCTCGTCGATGTTGACATCCCTAAGCCCTGATTTCCTTCCCCGGCTGCTGAATCTGATCAGTCCGGATTCCAGTCGGCGCCTCCCGTTCATGTTCCTTTCAGGTTGCTGCACATCTCAATAAACGAGGTGTTCCCCGAGCAATGAGGCTGATTCCGTTGTGGCGGTAGACATAGAGCTCGACTAAAATAGCGAGCTGAGATGGGGACAAAATCCGCTTCCAAATTCGGATCAGATAATGAATCACAACCGCAAGAAGAACTCCAAGTCACGTTCCAGTTTTACCGTTTACGAAACGCTGGAAAAAAGGCAATTGCTGGCCGCCGATATCTACCAGCCGGTCATTGACCCGTTCGCCCTGGACGCAGTCACCGTCCAGCAGATGGTAGACCGTGCGAACGAAGTCGATTTTGTCCCCGGCGATCTGATCGTCGCTGTTGAAACCGGTGCTCAGCCGGGAGGTCCCAACTGGTCGTTCATGACTGGCATTGTGGACACAGAAGTTATCGGGACGATGATGACCGTACCGGGCAACAATGCCGGTACTGAGATCTCTCTGGTTCACATGAACCTTGGTGAAGGCACCAATATCTTCGAGGCGATGCAGCGTCTCGATGGATTTAACAACGTACTCTGGAGTTCGCCTAACTTCATCCAAACCGGCGATGTTCTTGACTACGTACCTGATGATCCCGAGTATCCGAACCAGTATCACCATGACCTGATGGACAACGATATCGGATGGGATACAACCCTTGGTGATCCATCCATTATCGTCGCGGTAACTGACGATGGTGTTGAATTGAGCCACGAGGATTTGAACGCCAATATCTGGACAAACAGTGGTGAGACCCCCGGCAACGGAATCGACGATGATGGCAACGGCTATGTTGATGATGTAAACGGCTGGGACTGGGCCAACGACAACAACGATCCGAATCCTGACACCGGTTCCCACGGAACCCACGTCAGCGGCATTTCAGCGGCTGTTACCGACAACTCGACGGGCGTTGCCGGCGTTTCCGGCGGCTCCACGATCATGGCACTCCAGTTCTATGATTACGCGGACTGGACCGCTGCGATGATCAACGGTGCGTTCACCTATGCAGTGGACAACGGCGCCCACATTATCAACACCAGTTACAACGTAAATGGCTGGGTCGGCGACCCTGTCGTAACTGCGGCCTATCAGTACATCGTTGATAACGGGTCGCTGCACTTTAACTCTGCCGGAAACGGTAGTGAGCTCAACCCGGCCCGCCAGGCTTTCGAACAGTCGATCCTCGTTGCAAGTAGTACCAGTTCCGATCAGTTGAGTGGCTTTACCAACTACGGTACCGGAATCGATATCACCGCTCCCGGTAGTGACATCCTGTCTACGCTGACTGCAAACACATACGGACTCAATTCCGGCACAAGCATGGCTGCCCCGAATGCTGCAGGCGCTGCGGCTTTGATCTGGTCAGCCAATCCGGGCTGGAACAACTACCAGGTTGCTTCGATGCTGTTTGCGGGAGCAGATAACATTGACGCTCAGAACCCCGGCTTTGAAGGACTCATGGGTGCCGGCCGCGTAAACACCGGCAATTCGATCACGATGAGCCTTGCAGATCCTCAGGTGGCGTTCACAACTCCGCTGCCCGAAGACCAGAGTGCGGTTGATGACCTTACCATCGACAACTTCTCGATCGGATTCGACCAGCTTCTCGATCCGGCTGCCGCCAACAACATGGCGAACTATGAACTGATTTCGGCCGGACCTGACGAACTGCTCGACACGGCTGACGATATCGTTCTTCCGCTGACGCAAACCAACAACTACATGGTCGGCTCGAACTTTGTCAACTTTGACATCGACAGCGGACCGCTCAGCTACAACCTTTACCGACTTACCGTATCCAGTAACATCCAGAACCCGTTCGGCCAGTCTCTTGACGGCAACGGCGACGGAACCGGTGGTGACGACTTTGTCAGTGAGTTCCTGATTTCACCACCACTGCTCGGTGAAGTCGCTTTCCATCGCGGTTCCTATCTCGTTGAAGACACGGTTGAAATCAACGTCGTTGATGCAAACGCAGTCGAACCAGTCATGGTGGACATCACAACCACCGGTGGAGATGCTGAAACTCTGACCCTGGTTGCTCAAGGCGGCGGACTTTACTCAGCGACAATCAACACTGTCACCGGCGCTGTTTCGACTGGCGATGGCGAGCTGCAAGTTGCACTTGGTCAGGAATTGACCGTTGAATATGTCGATCTTGATGACGGATTCGGCAACACTCAAACAACAACTGACACGGCGACCATTTCGAATATCCGCGAATATGTATACGGCGGTGGCCCTGTCCAGTTCAGCGACAACACAACCGTGATTGCCGAAATCGACATTACTGATTTCGGCAGAGTCGGTGATATCGACGTCGGTATTGATGTTACTCACACCTGGGACGCGGACCTCGACTTCTTCCTTGTTGGTCCTGACGGAACGCGTGTTGAATTGTTCACCGATGTCGGTGGCAGCGATGACAACTTCATCGGTACCATTCTTGACGACGAAGCAACGACTTCGATCGCAGACGGAACAGCACCGTTCACCGGTTCTTTCCGCCCCGAAGGCTCACTCGCCTCACTTGACGGAACGGACATCTTTGGAACCTGGACACTTGAAATGACCGACGATGCAGGTGGAGACACCGGTACTCTGGATGCATGGTCATTGTTCATCGATGTTATTCCACCTGAACTTGGTTCCGTTGCATTCGATGCGAACTCGTACCTGATCGGTGACACGATGGAAATTTCTGTCGTAGACACCAACGCCGTTGCTCCTGTGATGGTTGACGTCGAGACAACCGGCGGCGACATGGAAACACTGACTCTGGCCGATCAGGGCAACGGACTGTACACCGCGACGATCAGCTCAAACGATGATTCCGTCATGACCGGTGACGGAACACTTCAAGTCGCACTAGGTGACGTTCTGACCGTAACGTACATCGACCAGGATGACGGGTCGGGCAACATGGTGACGCTGCAGGACACTGCAAACATCACCAACATCCGTGAGTACCCGTATTCCGGACCTCCTGTTCAGTTCAGTGACAACACAACCGTTATCGCTGAAATCGACATTACAGATTCAGGATTTGTAGCCGACATCGATGTTGGACTTGACATTACCCACACGTTTGACGCCGACCTCGACTTCTTCCTGATTTCGCCGGACGGAACTCGAGTCGAATTGTTTACTGATGTCGGAGGCAGCGGTGACAACTTTGTCGGAACGATCCTGGACGATGAAGCTTCGACACCGATCGTTGACGGTACGGCACCATTTACCGGCTCATTCTCACCGGAAGGTAATCTTGCTGACTTTGACGGCCTGAACATTACCGGTACGTGGACTCTCGAGATGACCGACGATGCAGGTGCAGACACCGGTCAACTTGACGCGTGGTCGCTGTTCATCGACGTCATTCCTGCAGAAGCGGGAATCGTGATGTTCGATGCGAATTCCTACAATGCCGGTGACACGGTTTCCATTACCGTCGTCGACTCAAATGCCTCGGCGCCTGTGACGGTGGATGTTGTTTCGACGTCCGGCGATTCCGAGACAGTCACACTGACCGATCAGGGCAGCGGCGTTTATACCGCCAGTGTGCCTTCAGCAGCCGGCTCCGCCACACCTGGCGATGGAACTCTTCAGGTTCTTCCTGCTGACATCCTGACGGTAACCTACCTTGATGATGATACCGGTGGTGGTAATCAGGGCACTGCAGAAGACACTGCCAACATCGTCAACGTGTTCGAGTTCCCGTCAAATGACATTCCATTGAACATCGAAGACAACACGACGTTTACGTCAGAGTTGGTGATCGATAACAACGGCACGATTGCCGACCTTGATGTCAAAATTGACATCACACACACATGGGATGCCGACCTTGACGTTTTCCTGATCGCTCCCGATGGAACCCGCGTCGAGCTGTTCCAGGATGTCGGTGGAAGTGGTGACAACTTCACGGGCACTATTCTGGATGATGAAGCAACCACTTCGATCACCGCAGGAACTGCGCCATTTACCGGCAGCTTTTCTCCAGTCGGCAACCTGAGTGATTTCGATGGAATGTCGATGGACGGCACATGGCTGCTGGAAATCACAGATGATGCCACTGGAGACACCGGAACGCTCAACGCATGGTCACTTTGCATTGACGTTATTCCGGGGCCACTGGAAGCGGACGTTCTGGGTCCTGTACAGATCCTTGAAGGCGACTCGGGCAGCGACACTGCGATGTTCACCATCGCGTTGACCAGCCCCGCCGAAGAAACGATGACGGTGGACTACACGACTTCGGTCGCCGGACTTGCTGCTCCAGCCACAGATGGCATCGACTTCACCGGAGTCTCCGGAACCGCAACCTTTAACCCGGGAGATCAGACTTTCGACGTCCCCGTCACGGTATTCGGCGATGCATTCCTCGAGGGTGACGAGCAGTTTGAACTCATAATCAGCAACATCAGCACGGGAGCCATCGGATCTGATCGTGCAACCACGACGATCGCAAATGACGATGCCTATGTACTCGGCGACCTGATCGACTTCGGACGAGAAGACTCTCCGGTCATCATGGACGGTGTCGGTGTCGGCGATCTCCAGTACGCTGGTGAAGTCGGTCTTGGCTGGTTGAGCGGAGCTAATCCGGCTCTCGCACATCGTCCGGGACGTGGTGACGAATTGACCAGTGATGCCGCATTTGTTGACAACGGAACTTTCGTCGTCGACATGCCAGGTGCTGGTACATACGAAGTTACCTTGATCGTAGGTATCGTCGGACGCGGTGGCGATCCGATGGAGTACACACTCGAAGGCCAGTCGTTCGAAGTTGCTCCGGGAGTAGGACCAAACGTCGAATTCTTCCATGAAGTCGAAGTGAACGACGGTCAGTTGACAATCGACCTGGACGGTCTCGGCCTTAATCCGAGATTTAAGCTTGCCGGTCTACTCGTTGAAGACGATGGCCCTCTGCTTCGCGGCGATTCCCAGAATCCACAGGAAAGCAACAACTCTGAAGATCAGCAGCAGCCGATCCGTCGCAACAGCGCGGTTACTCCGGTTCGCCCGCTGGCTCTTGGTGGCTCCCTGGAGGTTTCCGGCAATGAGATCAGTCGCAGCAGCGATTCTGCGGTGAATGACGCCAGCGAAGTGGACAATGCTCTGTCCGGCTTCCTGGCCGAAACAGCAGAAGAACTTCTCTTCTAGATCGAGATTTACGCTGAAAAGCGACAATCGTAGAACGACAGGCGACCTGATCATTTTTCAGGTCGCCTTTTTTGTTTCCCGTTTCCGTAAAACCTGTGTAACAGACCAGCCGGCATTCCGCTTGAAAACTGCTCAAGCCGTTTTTCAAACAATTTTTCTACGGGAACCGCGGAAATGAAACTCAAAACCTCAGCCATCGCTATGCTGGCCGTACTGACTTTGTGTGGAGCTGCGAGCGCACAAACGGGAATATTCTCGAGCGCCGACCTCTACCTTGACTACCGGGTCATGATTCAGGAACGATCCGTCGGCGGATACGTCATGAAATATGACACTCACCAGCCGATTACCAACACATCGCAGATCAATGTCATGCACAAGGCTTTTGTTGATGCGGCGGCGGCTAACGCATGGTGGGCACAAGTTCCTTCAGAATACGAACTACTGGATAGCGGATGGTGCAGTCTTCCCGACCGACCGTGGCGATCCGTGGCATCTGTCACGACCTACGATGCAGCAGAACGCAAGCTGGCAGAACTTCGCATTGAGAACGGCTACGACTTCAACATCACGATTGAACCGTTTTACAATCCGCCCTGGACGACCGGCAACCACACAATCTGGTTGCCCGGTGGCCGGCCTTGATCGCAGCCTAGATTCGAATTTGCTTGCCCTGAACAAAACCGACCGATGCTTTTGCGCCGGTCTTTTTTTCGGGGGCCTGCTATTTGAGCCGTGCGCGATCAATCGTCATTCAGACTGGTTTCATAGACGTCGAACAGTCGCATCGCATCAGATTCTGAAATTTCCCGGCTGTCGTAGTGCATCGTAATCCTCAACCGGGGGCCGTGTTCCTGCACTGTGAAATTTACCGGTGTCCCCGGTTTTACAGGTCCTGAGAGGTCAAACTCCCTCAGCACAAGATTCCCGACCTCAGTATCAACAATTTCGTCTCCGGTGCGTTGTTCGCGCGTGTGCAGATTTCTGTTGCGACTGAACGGGTTTCCCAGATTAGTGAAGATCAGAGAACCACGGCTATCCGGGTTGCGCGCTGAACGCTTCAACCAGCCTGGAAACACAGACATCATTCTGATGACCATCAAAAACAGTTTGCTGAACTGCCACAGCCTGATGATCCCGACTTCGCGGTTGAGATACTGAACGAAGGCGTCCTTGTCACTGAAGTTGCTTTGGCGGCGATCAATTTGTACGACGGCCGACCGGTTGGCGGCAGACAATCGCCGGTCGGCAACTTCCCGGATGCTCATCGGAAGAATGACCCTGATCCACTGGTCATCCCCGCCGCTACGAAATGCTTCCACCGAATAAAACAAACGGGCGAGCAGAATTGAGTTCAGATGTACGCCTAGCCGTTCCGCTTCGGATCGAAGCTTTGACAACGATTCCGGAGGTAACCATCGCCCGGTGATCTCGGCGGGCCGCAACTTTCTCGAGCGCGAATCGACATTCCGGTTGCCCAGTCTTACGAAAGAGCGAAAAAGAAACTTGATCGCTCCGAACAACGCGATCGGTTGTTTGTAAATGTGCCTCAAATATGCGCGACTGAAGACACCGAGATGATTGCGACGAATCAACTGGCCGGGGTCCAGCTTTTTCGCTCCCGCGTCCGCCGGCCTGCCATTGTTCAGGTTGTTGTAGGCGGTCAACCAGTCGTTGATCACTTGAATTCCGCCGCCACCGTCAAAGACGGCATGGTGAACCTGAACCATGGCTTCTGTACGGTTTTCGAATTGCCGTACAAAAATCTGCAGACCACACTGACGGGTCAGGTCGAGAGGCTCCGGCGAAAAATCAAATGGCGGTTGCGCCGGACGGCCTTGTTCCCAGATAATGGTGGAAGAGGGCAACTGATCGGTGCGCGCTTCAATCCACTTGCGGGGGATGCTCCCGTCAAACGGTTCAACGACCGCTCGCGCCATGGGGTGCCTGTCTTCGAAAAAGCGAATCGCTTCTATTGCATGGTCGCGATCCGCTTTCCCGTCAAATACAAACCGGCAGAACAGGTTGTTGGGAAACGAGTCAGCATCATCAAAGAGATGAAACTTCTCGATGCTGTTGATTCGCAACGGAAACGGGGTTCCGCTGTTTCGGGAGTCAGAATTCAAACCGGAACGCTCGCCGATGGTTAGGCATTAACCGTCTGATCGCACGCCCGAAGCCGCAGCGCTATTCTCACCGCCCGCTGCTTCTCCGGAATCGTTTTCCTCGACAATCGGCCGGACAACAATGTTGCGGTAGAATACGGTATCGCCGTGATCCTGAAATGCGATATGTCCGCTTTCGTTACGAGCGAACTTTTCCCAGTCCTTGAATTTGCTGGCTGCCAGCCGGGTGTTCCAGTCTTCACTGCCAAGTTCCGCCTCGACAACTTTCACGCCGTTGAGCCAGTGTTCCACGGTTGCCCCGTTGAGAACAATCTTCGCTTCGTTCCATTCACCCACTGGCTGCAGTGTCTTGTTTTCGGGAGCATACATGGCGTAGAGTGAGCCGGCACTGGTCAGCACGTTGCCACCGTCGCGGTGCTGGTCGTCGTCGAGAATCTGGTATTCGGCACCACTGAAGTAAGGTGCGCCGTCACCGGTTGATACGCGATACATGACCCCGCTGTTTGCACCTTCTGTAACCATCCACTCGAAGGTCAATTCAAAGTTCCCGAATTGCTCCCTGGTGATAATGTCTCCGCCGCCGGAACCGTCGAATTTCAACATCCCTTCTTCGATCGACCATCCAGCTCCGATCTCTTCGTTATGGTAGCCACGAAAGTGATCAAGGCTGCTGCCGTCAAAAAGTACGACGACCCCTTCATCCCCGGCAGCTTCTTCCTGAACGGCTTCCTGCTCAGCCGAGGCTTGTCCTTCCTCTTGCTCCTGCAACGCAAACGAAATCTGAGGTGAAACTAACAGAAGAAACCATCCGGTTAGGAAAAGTACGGCAAGACGCATCTTTGGAACTCCGTTGGTCGGTGTCTGACATTCGGTCGCTTAAACATTCGGTCGCTTTAACAGGGTGCATAGTTTAGCCGCATTGCAAGCCACTGTCGAACCAGCCAGCCAGTGCGATGTAGGCTGCGGCGATGCCTGAAAACTACGTGTCTGCAAATCAGAACCTCCATTTCACTCGTTACCAACGTTAGCCCCGTACCGGATACAGCGGTGTGAACGGGACGACGACACGCCGGCGAACATTGGTTCCGGTTGTCCAACTCCCTTACAGAAACGCCATGATCTATAATCGAGCCATACGGGAAACCGCGATCCAGTTGCACGATTAAATGCTTCATAAGATGACAGGTACTGAGATGAATAGACCGGCCGGAATAATGAACAAGCTGCTACTCCGAACGTCCGCCGGAATGGCTGTTCTCATCTCTTGCGGATTACTCAATTATTCAAGTGCAACCGCTCAGTCAGAAACTGGAAACAATGGCCTGTCGTTTTCAGTCCGTCTGCCGGAAACGCTCGCAAACGAGCCTATGTCTGGTCGGCTTTACGTCTTCCTTTCAGAGAACAACACAACGCCGATGAACGGCCCTAACTGGTTTAACCCGGAACCGTTCTTTGGAATCGAAGTCTCCAACTGGCAGCCTGGAACAAGCCTGATTTTGGACGACACCGCCGACGGTTGCCCGTGCACACTTTCGGAATTGCCCGAAGGGACCTACCACGTCCAGGCCGTTATGGATCAGGATTTCTACAAATCAAGCCATGCGCGCGGGGCGGGAAATCTGTTCAGCGATCCGGTGCAGATGGAATTGAGTGGCGACCGCGGGCAGGTGGAGCTGACACTTGCCGGAACGATTCCCGCGAGGGAAGTCGAACAATCTGAATGGTTCAAGATTGTGCGGCTGGACAGCGAATTACTAGAGGGATTCCATGGCAGACCGGTTTACGAAGAAGCCGCAGTGATCCTGCCAGCCTCCTACGCTGAGAACCCCGATAAGCGTTACCCGGTCTACTATGACATCACGGGCTTTGGCGGAACACTCGCCATGATCCAGTCCCGATACGGAAGAAGAGCGCCAACGGCGGCCGAAGAAGGCGATGTCGAGTTCATCCGGGTGTTCCTGACCGGACAATGCAAATGGGGGCACCACGTTTATGCCAACAGCGCTACCAACGGTCCTCGTGGTGACGCATTGATTAATGAGATGATCCCGCTGATCGATTCGACTTTCCGGACCATTGCTGAACCGACGGCGAGGTTTGTCGGAGGACACAGCAGCGGAGGATGGTCCAGTCTCTGGTTGCAGGTGAATTACCCCGACACGTTCGGTGGCGTCTGGAGTACGGCGCCGGACCCGGTTGATTTCCGTGATTTCCAGTGCACCAACCTCTATGAGGAGGGAGCGAGCGTTTTCGTTGACAAAGGCGGCAATGAACGGCCCCTTGCGCGAAGAGGAAATACTCCGGTAATCTTCTACCGCAACTTCTGCCTCATGGATGATGTGATCGGACGGGGCGGTCAGCTTCGCAGCTTTGAAGCCGCCTTCAGCCCGCTGGACGAGAATGGCCAGCCGCGAGTGTGCTGGGATCGCGAGACAGGAGAAGTCGATCCTGAGGTTGCTGAATACTGGAAACAGTATGACATCGGGCTGATCCTCCAGAACAACTGGGATGACCTTGAACCTAAACTCCGGGGAAAATTGCACGTCTACATGGGTACGCTTGATACATTCTACCTCGAAGGTGCCACTGAACTGCTTCAGGAGCGCATGGACAGCCTCGACAGCGATGCGCAGGTTGAGCTGTTTGAAGGACGCGATCATTCAAATCTTTTGTCGCGTGAACTTCGCCAGCGGATCGAACGTGAAATGTCAGAGCAGTTCCGCAAGTTTCATCCCGAATGGTAACGGAAAACCGGTAACCCGACGTGGGCATTCTCGATCGACTGCTGGGGCCCCCCGGCAAATCAAAATTCGCTCAGATGTTTATCGCCGCCTTGAAAAAAGCCGGTGACACGCGAGATGTGCGGTTCGACAAAGGGCATTTCCGGCTGGTGTTTGAAAAGGACGGTCAGCAGAACGGTGTTCTCAATCTGTCCAACCTGTATCTCGAATATTGTGCGGTTGAAAAACCGGGACGGGACAAACGCCTAAAGGACATGGTCCGCGCCGCGCTGTCTCACTTGAAAGAAATGCCTGACGACTTCGAGGATGCCAGTCATGACATCCTGCCTCGTCTATGGACTCGCGGAACCTTCGAACGCCTGAAGTTGAATCAGCTCAAAGATGGTGGCAAGCCGATTGACTGGCCACTGGAATCTGTCGGCGAGCATCTTTATCTTTCTCTGGTCTACGATCTGCCTGAATCTGTACGGTCAATTTCCAATCAGGAACTCGAAGACTGGGGCGTCACGTTCTGGGAAGCACGCGAAGTCGCACTTCAGAATCTGTACGAAACCGAGTTTGCCTATACGAGTGTCGGTGATGAGCTCTATGTTTCAGGAACCGGTGATTCCTACGATGCTACGAGGCTCATACTTTCGGGACTGTTTGACGAACTCGAGGTCGAAGGCAGTCCGGTCGCCATGGTCCCCAACCGCGACACACTTGTCGTAACCGGAAGCCGATCGATAGTGGGTCTAAAAATGATGCTGGAGTTTTCCGGACAACAGCTTCGTGACAAACCTCGTCCAATGACGGCGACTCCAATGATTCTCGGTCCTGAGGACACATGGGACGACTGGGAAGTCCCGATGAATCACGAGCTCTATGACGAATTCCGCAAACTCAAAATCACCTGGCTCGCGAGCGAATACAACGACCAGAAACAGCTGCTTGACCGCATCAATCGTCAGCAGAATTCTCCAACGGTAATTTCAAGCTGCTTCGTTGGCGAGAAGAGCGGGCGGACGGAGAGTTTCTGCATATGGCCACGTAGTGAGCCGCTTCTCATCCCGGAAACGGAAAGAGTGTTGTTTGCCAGAGACGGAAATCACGACGTTTTCGCTACCGTTCCGCTAAGCACCGTCAGGCTGCACCATCCCGAGCTACTGGAACCGGTTGAATCCTATCCGACCTTATTGAGAGCCTATCGCCAGCCGACAGTTAATGAGTTGTCCGAGATGGGTGCTGAATTGCTGGAAGACTGAATTTGTCGAATTCGCGGGCAATCCTGCCCTCACTGAGGTGGAAAACACGGCTTTTTGCGGCTGAAATCACCCAGATCCGTTTTTTTAGAATTCGGTGTGACGACTCTGAGCTTTGCTCGACTATTAGGACAGCATGTTGCGACCATTGAATACGACACCAGAATCTGTCGTGGATTCCGACGCTGTGAATCCGGAAATTGAGTTGATTCAGAAAGCCAAATCAGGGTGCTCTGATTCATTGACGATACTGGTGCGCAGTTATCACCTTGAGTTGCGGCACTTTCTGACCAGGCGGACCGGCGACGCGTCGGTGGCCGACGATCTTGCTCAGGAGGTATTCATCGCAGCATTCCGCCAGATCGGACGGTTGAAAGATAATTCCTCGTTCCGTAGCTGGCTGTTGAAGATCGCCAGAAACAAATCCATCGATCACCTGCGTCGCGTGTCACGAGACCGGCAGAATCGAAACCAGTTGATTGAGTTCACGATTACGAGGCAATGTGCCTCGAAAACGCACCAGACAAACCCACTTGAGACTAACGAGATTCGCAAAACACTGACTGATTGTATTGCGAAGCTCGGGCCACACGCCCGAAATCTGATCCGGTGGTTCTACTTTGACAACGAAACCGCCGAGTCAATTGCACGCAGGATGAACCAGAAAGCAAACGCAGTTCGCATGTCGATGCTCAGAACACGACGCACTCTGGCAAAATGCATCCGGCGCAATACGGAGATCGAGCTATGAATCCGAATGAATTCGAAAAAATATGGGCGCTGCTGAAATCCGGAGAATTTGCCGGAATCGATCCGGCCAGCGCCGAAGCCTTCGATCGACACCTGGATGCAAACCAGGAACTACTAAGTCACGTCGCTGACGAGCAGATCATAGACGCATTGCTGAGGTTCGAAGCTTTCAGAGAAAAGAACAATGATAGTTTTGTAGAGAACTGTGTCCGTGCAATCCGCGAAGACATGGCCCGGCCATCGGCGGTTTCTACTACCACGCATGATCTGATCACTGAAAGCGACCTGGTTGACCAGGACATCCCGGACACATTGGGAAGCACAGGCAATCAGGTTCATGCCTCGCGTCAGTTGCATATACCTGGTCCTTTTGCCGGACCCGTTGATGACGCTCCCGTTGCCAGATTTGCAGGAATAGTCACTGACAACGTCCTGGAAGGGACAGCGACGGCCCTGCCGGAGCAAGACGGAAAGCGACTGCCGCGAATGACGCGTGCTTTCGCGGTGGTTGCTGCCGTTGCAGCTGCTCTTCTTATGACTGTCGGCACAGCGGTATGGTTCGGCACTGGCAATCCGCAAACAGAGATCTCAGAAAACGGACCAGCGTCTGCTGGCGATGCTCAGAACGAACGTCGTAGCAACGAGTCCTCACTGGCCGGAACAACAGGCGATACTGAACCGACGATTGAGAATGAAGCACTCGAGAATGTTGCGATATCCGAAGAGGATATTCAGCGCGATGATGATCCAGGGCCTGAATCGGAACAGGTTGTAGAGCAACAACGGCGGCAGGAATCGACAGGCGATGGGCCGCAGTCGAACCTGCCGGGGGACCAGGTCGTCGCACAAGAAGCGCCGGCAGTACCGCAGCATCAGCCTTCGCCCGGTGAAGAATATACCCCTGAGTCAACAACCGAAACGTACGCGTCCATTACGATCCTTGACGAAACTGATGAAGCGGTCAGCCCGGACATCGGTAGAGTCGGCAACCAACTCGTTGAGTTCACATCAGGACGAGGTGCTGTCGAATTCGATAATGGAGTAGTTATCAAGTTTCTTGCTCCTGCTTCTATGAAAGTCCTGTCTGGCAATTCGATTGAACTCGTCGAAGGTAATTTTCAATCTGAAATTCCACGCGAGGTTGAATTGTTCGAGATGCTGACTCCCGGTAACCGCTGGGTGTGCAGCGGACGAACAAATTCACAGATTCACTTTCATCCGACAGGCACCATCGAAGGTTATGTATTTCGTGGTGACATGGACGTCCAACCTTTGGCCAACGAGCAACCGGCGCCCACGACAACTGCCGACTCGAACTTTGTCGCGACCAACGGAATTATCGAACTCGATGACAACGGATTGAATCAGATCTTGATACACCCGGGGCGCGATTCGATTCCTTCGATCACCATGGCAATGGGAGACCGAAGACAATTTCTCGGCCAGATCGGTGTCGACGGACGCACGTGGCAGACGCCGTCGGCGGATCAGTTCATTGAAGCAGCAAACACTGTACTGAATGAGGGCAGTCCTGAAGATCAGACAGCTTCATCGGCCAACGAACAATTTGACCGCTGGCAGGGCTTGATGCGTGAATTTGAAACCAACCTACCGGGTTCGTCGCAACAGGTTGCTGATCTGAACAACCTGATGAATCAGATCATAAACGGTCAGAATGGCGGCGGACAGTCGAATGGATCCTCCACGTTTGATGGGATGATCGACGCTAATGGACGGCAGCAGCGATTTAATAGCCAGGAGGAATTCGAGCGTGCCCGACAGCAGGCAGACCTGCCGGTTCGCCCAAACAACGCTCCATTCCAGAACGCACAGCAATTCGAAGGTGTAATCAACATCAATGGAAACGCCTTCCGCTTTAGCACACCAGCTGAGTTCAAGCAGTTCCAGCGAATGATGCGCAACTGACGAGCCGGCTGCTTAATACAAACGGGGCACAACAACAGGAAGAGATTATGCGAGCACAGTCAATCCTGCCGATGTTTCTGCTCATCGCACTACTGGGCACGACATCTTTATCTTTCGCACAAGATGAGGAACACAAGGTTCGAAGGTGGACTGACCTGCAAACAGGACAGACAGTCCGCGCTTTCCTTGCTGATATCGACGGAGGCGTCGTTACCCTGCAGACCCGCAACGGCGAATCGTTCACGATTGCCCACCACCGCCTCAGCGGCACTGATCAACGCTATTTGCGGAACCACGTTGAGGAGGCTGAACTGACCGCATCACTGGCGCGCAACCTCGCACCAGTCGAAGGCATTCCGGTAAATGGTCAGGGCGGTAATGTCAGCGATGCTTCGTCAGCCCCCGGCTACCGTGCGATCAACTGGCAACCAATGGAGACAGCAGTCTCTGAAGAGGGTAACGATTCCGGCAAACCGGTTTTCTGGTTCCGTGTCCTTGGCGATCTTGACGGACTGATGTGAAGCGCCGGCCACACCATGAGAACCGTGTCGTTCTCTAACCCTCAGGTTCAAAACGCCCTGAACAACGACTTCGTCGCCACCTACACGAACACAACCGGCGACCCGACCGCAGGCCGTTCGTTTTCGCATCCTCCCGAAGATTCTCCCGGCTCCTGCGGGTTCGGTGCCGGCAAGCAGAACGTCCAGGCTATTTTCATGACTCCCGAGGGCGAAATTTTCCATGTCGCTTCCGGATTTCGTAATGGAGAGCGCCTGCTGGACGAGATCAACTTTGCCAAAGGCGTTTACGCATCTCTTGAAGACGCAAGCAATCCTGAAAGAACGGTTTCCGAGCTTCAGGTCGCGCGTCTTGAGGACCTTGGTTTCGACAGCTCGTCGATTGAACGTGGACGTGTCGGAATGATGAGCATGATGCCGACCGGATCCAACGTGGATTTTGCTCCACAGGATCTCGGCATCCAGATGCCGTCAACGGGAACCGGCATGTTTGAAGACATGATCCGTCAGCGCGTTCTCAATGACGGAACGTTCGTCGCCCGCAATCCCCTGATGACCAGATCGGAATTTGATGCCAGCCCCGAGAAACTGCTTGGAAACGGAACATCATTTTTCGGCAGCCACAGTTCGATGAACAACCTCTCAGGCAATGACTTCAACCGCCAGCGCCCCCGTCCTGACATGAACCGGATGATGCAGCAGATGCAGGACTTCGGCAACAGCGCGAATATGATGCGCATGGGCGGACAGAGATAAAGTCCCGGAAATTTCTTGATTGCCCCGCCGATTGCCCCCGGCGGGTCGCTCAGAGACCCGCCGGATGTCGGCGGGTCTTTTCTTGTATTGGCAAGCACTACTACCTGTAGGCGATCGCACCAGCCTAGTGCTTTTCATCCTCAACAGGGTTGTCCCCTGCATCGGTCAACGTAAAACGAATTCGTTCGGCGTGATCCTTCTTGACCTCAACGATTTCCGCGACCACACCATCGAACTCGACACGATCACCCTTTTCCGGCACCTTGCCGGAACGGGCCATCAGCACGCCCGCAGCAGTATCGACGTCCGCGTCATCAAGATTGAGCCCGAGAGCTTTTTCAACATCTGCGATCGGCGTGCTTCCGGAAACGAGAAACTGGCCGGTTGTCATCTCCTGAATTTCCGGCTCATCAACGGTATCGAATTCGTCGTCTACCGGACCGACTATTTTCTCGAGAATGTTTTCCAGAGTAATGATGCCGACGGTCGTCCCGTATTCATCAACGACAAAGGTGAGCAGTTGATGAGTTGTCTGAATATGCCTGAGCACCTGACTGATCGGCATCGTTTCCGGAACCTTGGTCGGGCTACGCATGACGTTACGGATATCAAAGCTCTCGTCGTCATGGGCAACACCGAGTACGTCTTTCATATGCACAACGCCCAGGACATCATCCAACGATCCGTTACAGACCGGAAAACGTGTGTGTTTGAATTCCTTGGCTCGTGCGAGTTGCCGAGGGAAAGACTCGTTGACGTCAAGAAAATGAACTTCGCTTCGTGGCACCATGACGAGTCGGCAGACAAGATCGTCGAACTCAAAAACAGCATTGATGAGGCTGTGTTCGGACAATGTAAGGTGACCATGTGAATGCGACTCACGCAGCATGGTTCGAATCTCTTCCTCCGTCATTACCGAACCGTGATCTGCATCGCTGCCGAGCCCGAACCAGCTGAGGACGATTTCCGTGACCCAGTTGAGCACCCACATGAACGGGAACAGGAAGTAGTAGAAGAACTGCATCAATGGCGCGCACCAGCGGACCATGGGATCCGGGCGACGAATCGCAAAGATCTTCGGTGCCTGTTCGCCGACAACAAGGTGAAGTGAGGTGATCACTGAAAACGCCACAATAAATGCGACGATGTGTTGTGCATTGGAGCCGGCTTCTCCGCCGAACCAGAGCCAGGCCGGTTCGATCAGTTTGGCGAACGCCGGTTCACCAACCCATCCCAGAGCCAGTGATGCCATCGTAATTCCAAGCTGGCACGCTGATAGAGCGTGATCCATTCGCCGCGCCAGCCACTGAGCTGATTTGGCGAACGGCTTTTTGTCCCGCACCATCTTATCGATCTGGCTGGGACGGATCTTGACCAGTGCAAACTCAGCTGCCACAAAAAAGCCGTTAAGAACCACCAGAAAGATCGCCAGAATAATCATCCAGATGATATAGCTGGTTTCGTCATCGTGGCCGTTTGCGGAATCTGCGGCGAGAAGTATCCAATCCATTTCTTATTGTCCTGCATTCAGTTGCCGAAGCTCTGCAGATAATCTAAATCTGCGCTGCACTTGCGCAAAGACAGGTTGCACCGTCAAACGGGGACGGCGCAACAAAAAACCGCCTCAACAGCGTTGAGGCGGTATCAGGTTTTTTTCCGTACAGGGCTTCGTGGCCGACTAAACACGCGGTGCAGCAGCGCGGATTTCTTCATTGGCCTTCTCAAAATACCCGGCGAAGTTGTCAACGAACTTTCCAGCCAGTTCGGAAGCCTTGGCATCAAATGCTGCTTTGTCCGACCATGTGAACTTCGGGTTCAGGATTTCTGTCGGCACTCCGGGCAACGTCGTCGGAACGGCAAATCCGAACACCGGGTCTTCGTCGTATTCGACTGACTCCAGCGATCCATTGTGAATCGCGTCGATGATTGCGCGAGTGTGCTTCAGGCTGATCCGTTGGCCGACACCGTAAGGTCCTCCGCTCCAACCGGTATTGACCAGCCACGCATTGGCGTTGTGCTCGCGCATTTTCTCAGCCAGCAGCTCCGCATACTTCGTCGGATGCCAGACGAGGAAAGCCGCGCCGAAACAGGCCGAGAAGGTTGCTTCCGGCTCGGTCACACCGACTTCGGTGCCGGCAACCTTGGCCGTGTAACCACTGATGAAGTGATACATTGCCTGGCCGGGCGTCAGGCGGCTGATCGGAGGCAGTACCCCGAAAGCATCACAGGTCAGGAGAATGATGTTTTTGGGATGCCCTGCTTTACACGGGATCATCGCATTGTCGATGTACTCAATCGGGTAGGCACAGCGCGTGTTCTGAGTGATCGAAACGTCTGTGTAATCAACCTGATGGGTGACCGGATCCTGAACTGTGTTTTCCAGAATCGAACCGAACCGGATCGCATTGAATATCTGAGGCTCGCTGGCAGCCGACAAGTTGATGCACTTCGCGTAGCAGCCGCCTTCAATGTTGAAAACACCTTTGTCGGTCCAGCAGTGCTCGTCATCACCGATCAGACTGCGATGTGGATCCGCCGACAATGTCGTTTTACCGGTTCCGGACAAACCGAAGAATAGACTGACATCTTTGTTGTCGCCACGATTTGCCGAACAGTGCATAGAGAGAATCTCCTGCTTCGGCATCAGGTAGTTCATGATTGTGAACACACCCTTTTTCATTTCACCGGCGTATTCAGTTCCCAGAATGACCATCTCACCGCGGTCGAAATTCAAGGAAACACAAGTCTCCGACTCAACGCCATCAATTGAAGGATCTGCCGGGTGCTGGCCGGCGTTATAGATGACATAGTCCGGTTCGCCGAAGTTCTCGAGCTCTTCCCGAGACGGACGGATCAGCATGTTGTGCATGAACAGCGCGTGATAGGCGCGCGAACAGACGATTCTGATCTTAAGCCGGTACTTCTTATCCCACCCGGCGAAAGCATCTACGACGTAAAGATGCGGACACTCGTCAAGAAACTCAATTGCCGACTCACGCATTTTGCTGAACGAGTCTTCTGAAACCGGCATGTTGATATCGCCCCACCAGACATCGCCGTCCACTGAATCCTGTTGAACGATTCTTTTGTCCTTAGGGCTCCGGCCTGTTTTCTCGCCTGACAAGGCCGCGATGCCGGCGGTACTTGTGATGGTCGAACCGTCAAACTTGATCGCGTCTTCATAAAGTCTGGCTGGCGCCGCGTTGCGAACAACGCTTTCGTGAAAAATCCCGGATGCGAGATCCGCAATACGGGAATTAGCTGTAGTGGACATATAGGGATCCTGCCCGAAGCGGGCGTTATGTTTTAGAAATGCTGACAACTGCCACACGAAGGGGCGGTCGGAACGAGACAGCAATTTTTTGGATTTGGAAGCGTTTAGCCTACCCATAGCCGCCAAACGGTGTAAGACGGTTTTTTTACGAAATCGCCGGCTGGCGTGTAAGCAATCCGCGGCAGTTTCGTCAGTTCACTGTGGCCTTCAGCGAACCGGTCCCTTCCGCACCGGATGCTCGATAATCTGATCGCCGTTGTTGATCGCCCCGGCCGGCGGGGCAAAGCCTAGCCAAGGCCCGACAAGTCCGCATAATAAAACGACAGGCAAGCCGGCTGACAAAGCTGCCTGCCGCGTTTTCTCTGGAAATTCACTGTCCAACTGGGCGACATCGCTGCTTCTTGGCGTGTCGCAACGCAAATATGACTGACTCCAACGGCAGTCCGGGTTCATTCTCAACTCCCGGTTCACGATTTCGCAGCGCCCTGGCCGAAGAAGCCCCGCTCCAGATCGTCGGCGCCATTAACGCATACTGTGCCTTGCTGGCGAAGCAGGCAGGCTTCAAAGCCGTCTATCTGTCGGGAGCCGGTGTCGCAAACGCATCGCACGGTCTGCCGGATCTCGGCATGACATCGCTGACCGAAGTATGCGAAGACATTCGCAGAATTGTCTCGGTTTGTGACCTGCCATTGCTTGTCGATGCCGACACCGGATGGGGGCACGCGCTGTCGATCGCAAGAACCGTTCAGAGCTTTATTACGGCCGGCGCAGCTGCCATGCACATCGAAGATCAGCAGGCCGCCAAACGTTGTGGACACCGCCCCAATAAAGCGATGGTATCCACTGGCGAAATGGTTGACCGGATTCACGCCTGTGTAGACGCCAGAACAGACGACTCGTTTGTGATCATGGCCCGTACAGACGCTCTGGCCGGAGAAGGAATCGACGCAGCAATTGAGCGGTGTGGAGCCTACGTGGATGCGGGAGCGGATATGATTTTCGCAGAGGCCATTACCGATCACGACCAGTATCGTAAATTCACAAGCTCTCTGAGTGTCCCGGTCCTGGCAAACATGACGGAGTTCGGCAAAAGCCCGCTCATGACGGTGGACGAACTCAAATCAGTCGGTGTAGACCTTGTGCTTTATCCGCTTTCAGCCTGGAGAGCAATGAACCAGGCGGCCCTGAACGTATACAATTCGATTCGTCAGGATGGAACTCAGAAAAACGTGGTCGACCATATGCAGACTCGCGAAGACCTCTACTCCGTCTTGAACTACCACGAATACGAACAGCGCATGGATGCGATCATCGAAAAATCAAAGTCCCCCTCCTAGAGTCATCGGCGCTGCGGGGGCATTCGCGTCTCGAACCGAAGGCGGTACAGCCTTCGGATTCACGGGACAGCTTGAATTCGCCGGAACCATCTGAAACCCTGAACAGGTAGAAATAATCATGGCTGAAACAGCAACACCCAAAAAGAAAACGGGCGGACTGGCTGGCGTTGTGGCCGGCGAAACCGCAATTGCAACGGTAGGTAAAGAAGGCAAAGGCCTGAACTATCGCGGCTACTCAATCCATGACCTCGCAGAAAACGCTCAATTCGAAGAAGTCGCGTTCCTGCTGCTCTACGGTCATCTCCCCAACCTGAAGGAACTCGACGGCTTCAACGCCCGGCTACGCAGTCATCGCGACCTGCCGGATGAGTTGAAGGCCACGTTGCGTGCCATTCCGAAAACGGCTCATCCCATGGATGTCCTGCGAACGGGAACGAGCATGCTCGGAGTTCTGGAACCGGAAACCGACTTCAACCAGCAACTCGAAAAAGCAGAACGCCTCCTTGGTAGCCTGCCTTCAATGCTGGTCTACTGGTACCGGTATTCCCATCATGGAACCGAGATCGGATTTGACAGCGACGAACCGCAGATCGCCGGCTACTTCCTCGATATCCTGCACGACAAAGCACCGTCTGAACTGCATCGCCGTGCGATGGACGTTTCACTGATCCTCTATGCCGAACATGAGTTCAATGCTTCGACGTTCACGGCACGAGTCTGCACCGCGACTTTGTCCGACATATTCTCCGCAATCACAGGAGCCATCGGAACGCTTCGTGGCCCGCTCCACGGCGGCGCGAACGAAGCAGCTATGGAGCTGATCGAACGATATGCTGATCCGGATGCTGCCGAAGCAGGTATCATGGAAGCACTTGCCAGCAAAGAGAAGATCATGGGC